>DASUXK010000452.1:0-5170 GCA_036377935.1 Usitatibacter sp. | reverse complement strand
GATCTCGGGCGGCCTCCTCCTCGCCGCCCTCGCCTCGGTCGTCTTTTCCCTGTGGCAGCACCGCCGCACCCAGAAGAAGCTCGCCGCCGTGCGCGAGAAGGCCACGGACGACGACATCGTCGACTTCTGAAAACCGGGGACAGACCACATTTTCTGAAGGACGAAACGATCGTGCGCGTTGTTTCGTTTCGTCCTTCAGAAAATGTGGTCTGTCCCCGGTTTCCTCAGCGGCCGAGGGCCGTCGCGCGGCGCTCGAGGCTCTCCTTGGGCCACATCTCGCTCGACTTGTAGTACTCGGGCACCGCCGGCACGCCGGGCGGGAGGACGACCCAGGGCTGCTTGGTCGCGGTGAAGATGTGGATGTCCGGCGGGAACGCGTCCGGGTTGTCGAGGGTGCCGACGCGCACGAAGCGGATCGCATCGCCCGCGCCGGCGTAGTTGCTCCAGAGGGCGATGCGGCACTTCGGGCAGCGCGCGATCCTCTGGCCCTTGCCGCTGTTGGAGGGCGTCGCCACGATCTCGGGCTCGCCGTGCAGGAGCTCGACGCGGTCGGCCTCGATCAGCGCGTTGAGCGCGAAGGAGGCGCCCGACTCGCGCTGGCACCAGCGGCAATGGCAGCAATGCACGAACATCGGCCGCGAGGTGAGCCGGTAGCGCACCTCGCGGCAGTCGCAGCCGCCGTCGAACGAGCCGGCGCCGCCCATCGCGCCGCTCAGGCGGTCGCCGCCTTCGCCGGGCTCTTCGCCACGAGGTCGCGCAGCACGTAGGAGAGGATCCCGCCGTGCAGGTAGTAGTCGACCTCGACCGGCGTGTCGATGCGCAGCAGCAGCGTCGCTTCCTTCTTCGTGCCGTCCTTGCGGTGGATGGTGAGCTTCACGTCCATCTGCGGGCGGAGGCCGTTCTCCAGGCCCGTGATGTCGTAGGTCTCGTCGCCCTTGATGCCGAGGCTCTCCACCGAATCCGACCCCTTGAACTGCAGCGGCAGCACGCCCATGCCGACGAGGTTGGAGCGGTGGATGCGCTCGAAGCTCCTCACCACGACCGCCTTCACGCCGAGGAGCTGCGTGCCCTTCGCCGCCCAGTCGCGCGAAGAGCCCGTGCCGTACTCCTCGCCGCCGAAGACCACGGTGGGCGTGCCCTGCGCGATGTACTTCATCGCGGCGTCGTAGATCGGCATCTGCTCGCCCGAGGGCTGCAGGAGCGTGAAGCCGCCCTCGAGGCGCGAGCCGTCCGGGCGCAGGGGGATCATGAGGTTCTTGATGCGCACGTTGGCGAAGGTGCCGCGCATCATCACCTCGTGGTTGCCGCGGCGCGCGCCGTAGCTGTTGAAGTCCATCTTCTGCACGCCGTTGGCGAGGAGGTACTTGCCGGCCGGCGACGTGTCCTTGATCGATCCGGCGGGCGAGATGTGGTCCGTCGTCACCGAGTCGCCGAAGACGCCGAGCGCCCGCGCGCCCTTCACGTCGTGGGCCTTGCCCGCCGAAGGGCCGAAGCCCTCGAAGAACGGCGGCTCGGCGATGTAGGTCGACTTCGGCCAGTTGTAGACGTTGCCGCCGGCGGTGGCGATGCTCGCCCACATCGCGTTGTCCTTGCCGAGGTCGCCGTACATGCGGCCGAAGACCTTCGGGTCGATGGCGTACTTCATGAGCGCCTGGATCTCGTCGGAGGCGGGCCAGATGTCCTTGAGGTACACCGGGCCGTCCTTGCCCTGGGCGAGCGGCTCGTGCTCGAGGTCCTTCAGCACCGTGCCCGCGATGGCGAAGGCCACGACCAGGGGCGGCGATCCCAGGAAATTGCCGCGCAGGTTCGGGTGGATGCGCGCCTCGAAGTTGCGGTTGCCGGAGAGCACCGCGGCGCACACGAGGTCGTTGTCCACGATCGCCTGCTCGATGGCGGGATCGAGCGGGCCGGCGTTGCCGATGCACGTGGTGCAGCCGTAGGCCGAGACGTAGAAGTTGAGCTTCTCCAGGTAGGGCAGCAGGCCCGCGGCCTTGAGGTACTCGGTCACCACGCGCGATCCCGGGGCGAGCGACGTCTTGATGTGCTTCGGGACCGTGAGCCCCTTCTCGACGGCCTTTTTCGCGACCAGGCCCGCGGCGAGGAGCACGCTCGGATTCGAGGTGTTGGTGCACGAGGTGATGGCGGCGATCAGCACGTCGCCGTTGCCGACCTCGATGCCGTCCTTCGTCTTCACGCGCTTGCCGAGATCCTCGGGCTTTTTCGCGAAGCCGTTGGAGAGCACGGGCGCGGAGAAGAGCTCGGTGAAGCGCGACTTCATCTGGCCGAGCTCGATGCGGTCCTGCGGCCGCTTCGGCCCCGCGAGCGAGGTGCGCACGGTGCCGAGGTCCAGCTCGAGCACGGTCGAGTAGTCGACCTCTCCGTTCTTCGGGATGCCGAACATGCCCTGCGCCTTGAAGTACGCCTCGACGGCCGCCAACTGCTCGGCCGAGCGCCCGGTGTTGCGGTAGTAGTCGATGGTCTTCTCGTCCACCGGGAAGAAGCCCATGGTCGCGCCGTACTCGGGCGCCATGTTGCCGAGCGTCGCGCGATCGGGCACGGAGAGCGAGGCCGCGCCCTCGCCGAAGAACTCGACGAACTTGCCCACGACCTTGGCCTTGCGCAGCATCTCGGTCACGGTGAGCACGAGGTCGGTCGCCGTGACGCCCTCGCGCAGCTTCCCGGTGAGGTTCACGCCCACCACGTCGGGCGTGAGGAAGTAGACCGGCTGCCCGAGCATGCCGGCCTCCGCCTCGATGCCGCCCACGCCCCACGCCACCACGCCGATGCCGTTCACCATCGTGGTGTGGCTGTCGGTTCCGACGCAGGTGTCGGGATAGTAGACGCCGTCCTTCTCGAAGACGCCGCGCGCGAGGTACTCGAGGTTCACCTGGTGGCAGATGCCCACGCCGGGCGGGATCACCTTGAAGGTGTCGAACGCCGTCGTGCCCCACTTGAGGAACTGGTAGCGCTCCTTGTTGCGCTCCATCTCGATCTTCATGTTGAGGTCGAGGACGTTGGGCGCGCCGTAGTTGTCGATCTGCACCGAGTGGTCGATCACGAGGTCCACCGGCACCAGCGGCTCGACGACCTTCGGGTCCTTCTGCATGCGCGCGGCCACGTTGCGCATCGCGGCGAGGTCCACGAGCGCGGGCACGCCCGTGAAGTCCTGCAGCAGGATGCGCGCGACGATGAACGGGATCTCGTCGGTGCGCGAGCCCGTGGGCTCCCAGCTCGCGAGCTGGCGCACGTGCTCCTCGGTCACCTTCTTCCCGTCGACGTTGCGCAGGACGCTCTCGAGCACGATGCGAAGCGAAATGGGCAGGCGCTTCACCTTCGGGAATTTCTCCGCGAGCGCGGGAAGCGAGTAGTAGCGGCCGGACTTGCCGGACGCGGGCTGGAAGGTCTTGAGGGTTTCGAACGTGTTGTGGGACATGGCGGTATCTTCTTTGGGATGGGAGGGGATCGGGTCCCGCCTTCGCGGGAATGAGGGTTCGTCAGCGCGGGCGGAGCTGGACGTCGTAGATGCGGCCCTGGTCGTCGCGGCACACGCCGGCGCCCATGCCGCGGTCGGTGCGCAGGTCGCAGCGCAAGCCGGATCCGTCGGGAGCCGAGAGGAGGGCCTTCGACTCGGAGCCCTCCGGGTTGTCCATGCTCACGATGCCGCCGACGCCCCCGTGGCGCCAGCCGTGCCAGCCCCATCCGCCGCTCACCCAGGCGCTGGAGCGCGACGGCGTGGATTGCACCCACGTGCCGGCATAGGTCTTGCCCTCGATGGTGACGGAGATCGGGCCCTCGCCGCCGCCGCGGTCTTCCGCGACGCCGGTGTAGATGACGCCGCGGTCCTGCGGCATGAGCGAGAGCTGGTAGGTCGTGGCGCATCCGGCCAGCGCGAGCGCCGCCGCGGCCGCCATCCAGGTCGTCCTCATCGCCGATCTCCCTTCACTTTCGATCGTACGGTACGTCACTTGCACGGCCCGATGCGCTTGCCGGCGACGTGGATCTTCGTCGTCTCGCCGGCGACGGTCATCGCGAGGTTCATGTCGAACGCGTCGCGCGTGAACGCGACCTTCACCTGCGATGCGATGCTCATGCCGTTGGAAGCGCACACGGTGCGGTAGCTCACGGCATTCGCGCCGCGCTTGAAGTCCTGCACCTTGCAGCTCGCGTCGCGCGAGGCGCCGAGCGCCGAGAGGCCGTCGTCGATGTCCTTCTGCGTCACGCATTCCTCGCTCGTCTCCGGCTTCTCGCCCGGCGACACCGAGGTCGAGCGGTACATGCCCGGCTGCATCGTCTCGGCGACCGCGAAGGCGGGAACGGCGAGGAGGGCGGCGAGGAGGAGCGCGCGTCGCATGGCGTGGGCTTCGGCTTTCACGGTTGGGCGAGGAGGTCGACGAATTCGTGCACGGGCGTGGCCTCGAGGCGCTTGGCATCCATGCAGAGCTCGAGGACCTGCGCGCGCTTCTTCTCCGGGAAGACGCGCGCGAGGTTGGTCTTGAACTTCTCGACGAGGATCGGCATGCCCTCCTTGCGGCGGCGCTTGTGGCCGATGGGGTACTCGACCACGATCTCCGGGAGCTTCCTGCCGTCGGCGAGCTCGACGGTGAGCGCGTTGGCGATCGAGCGCTTCGCGGGATCGTGGTAGTCCTTCGTGAACCGCTTGTCCTCGACGCACACGATCTTCTCGCGCAGCGCGTCGATGCGCGGGTCCCTGGCCACGCGGTCCTCGTAGTCCTCGGCGGTGAGGCGCCCGAAGAGGATCGGCACCGCCACCATGTACTGGATGCAGTGGTCGCGGTCCGCCGGGTTGTCGAGCGGCCCCTTCTTGTCGATGATCCGGATGCACGCCTCGTGCGTGCGGATGGTGATCCGCTTGATCTCCTCGGCGGCGCGGGCCAGGCGCGCGAGCTCCTGGTGGATCTTCATGGCGGCTTCGACCGCGGTCTGCGAGTGGAATTCGGCGGGGAAGGAGATCTTGAAGAGCACGTTCTCCATCACGTAGCTGCCGTAGGGCCGCTGGAACTTGAAGGCGTTGCCCTTGAAGAGCACGTCGTAGAAGCCCCAGGTCTTGGCGGTGAGGACGGACGGATAGCCCATCTCGCCGGATCTTGCGATGAGGGCGAGGCGCACGGCACGCGAGGTGGCGTCGCCGGCAGCCCAGCTCTTGCGAGAG
>DASUXK010000451.1:0-8366 GCA_036377935.1 Usitatibacter sp. | reverse complement strand
GCTCGGTGACGGCGGGGTTGGTGGCGCTGCCGGAGATCATCGGGATGCCGGCCTTGGCGTAGATCTCCGAGGCGGGAATGGTGACGCCCGAGTTGAGGTGGCCGATGACGGCGGCGACCTTGGCGTCCACGAGCTTCTGCGCGACCGTCGTGCCGGTCTGCGGGTCGGCCTGGTCGTCCTCGCTGTCGAGAACGAACTTCACGGGCTTGCCGCCGATGGTGAGGTGCTTCTCGTTGGCCTGGTCGATCGCGAGGTGCACCCCGTTCTCGTCGTCCTTGCCGAGGTGCGCGATGGAGCCGGTGAGCGGGCCCGCGTGCGCGATGGTGACGGTGACCTCGGCGGGAGCCGCGGGAGCGGCCGATTTGGCGGGAGCGTTCTGCGCGGTCTCTTCCTTCTTGCCGCAGCTCGCGAGGGCGAGGGCGGCGACGACGGCGATGGCGAGCGTGGAAGTGCGTTTCATCGGGTCTCCCGGGTGCGGTTTCCGAAGGGGGGCCTCGTGGGCCGAAGAGGCGCGCATTATGGGGACGCGCCGAGAGGCATGTCAATTTGCGCGGGCCGCAAAAAAGCCGGCGCGAGGCCGGCTTTTTCTGCCAGGCGCGGGAAGCTTATTTCAGCGAGAGGATCCACTCGACCAGCTTCTTCACGTCCTCGGGCTTCACCTGCGTGTTGGGAGGCATCGGGATCTGGCCCCAGACGCCCGAGCCGCCCTTCTCCACCTTCTGGATCAGCTTCGCCTCGGCGGTCTTGTCGCCGCGGTACTTGGCCGCGACGTCCTTGTACGCGGGGCCGACGATCTTCTTGTCGACGGAATGGCAGGCGGTGCAGCCGCTCTTCTGCGCGAGGGCGAGCTGGTCGTCGGCGAACGCGGGGGCGGCGATGGCGGCCGCGAAGGCGCCCGCGGCGATCGCGGTGTACAGCTTGTTCATGTGAGGCTCCTGTGGGGTGGGGGGGCGGATTCCGAGACCGTGATTTTCGCCAATCCGAGCGCCTCCTGCAATTGAACTGGATCAAGGATGGGAGCCCGGCACACCGCGCCCTCGCAGAGCCAGGCGCTCATCGCCTCGGTCGGGGGCTTGGCGAGGGGCGGCGGCAGGCCCGGGGCCTCGGAGGGGATGAAGAGCACCGTCGCCGTGGGCAGGTAGGCCGGGTCCAGCAGCTCGCGCCACGGGCCGAACTGCTCGCGCGTTCCCCGCACGATCAGCGAGCGCGGCGGCTCGAGCTGCTCCTCGAGCGCGGCGAGGAGGCTGCCGAACGCCGAGGGCATGCGCTCGAGCTGGGGCCAGAAGAGCGCCACCGTGCCGCGCGCCGCCTCGGCGAAGCGCATGTCGCCCGAGAGGAAGGCGAGCCGGTTCAGCGCCCACGCCGCCACGCCGTTTCCCGAGGGCGTCGCGTTGTCGGGCCCGGGCTTGGGCCGCAGGATGAGGGACTCGTGGTCGTGCGCGGTGAAGAAGAAGCCGCCGTCGCGCGCATCGTGGAAGCGCTCCATGAGCGCCTCGCCCACCTCGGTGGCCCACGCGAGGTCCTCGACGCGGAACTGCGCCTGCAGGACCTCGATCGACGCGGCGAGGAGATACGCATGGTCGTCGAGGTAGGCGTCGAGGTGCGCGCGTCCGTCCTTGGCCGTGGCGAGGAGCCGGCCGTCGCGCCACAGGGTGCGATGCAGGTGCTCGAGGGCGCGCCGCGCCGATTCGAGCCATTCCGGCTGGCCGAAGACGCGCGCCGCGTGCGCCATGCCGCCGATCATGAGCGCGTTCCAGGAGGCGAGCACCTTGTCGTCCAGGCCCGGGCGCACGCGCTTCTCGCGCGCGGCACGCAGCTTCCTGCGCGCGGCATCGAGCAGCATCGCCGACTGGCCCTCGTTCAGGCTCATCTCGCGCTCGAGCGCCGAGATCGGATTCACCACGCGCAGGTGCCAGGCCTTGCCCTCGAAGTTCGGCGGGCGGTCGAGCCCGTAGACGTAGGAGGCGACGGTGAACTCCTCCTTCGAGAGGAGCGAGCGGATCTCGTCGACCGTCCACACGTAGTAGCGGCCTTCCTCGCCCTCGGAATCCGCGTCGAGCGAGGACCAGTAGCCGCCATCCGGCGACTGCATCTCGCGCATCACCCAGCCCGCCGTCTCCTCGCACACGCGCGCGAAGAGCGGCTCGCGCGTGATCGCCCATGCATCGGCGTACGCGCGCAGCAGCCACGCGTTGTCGTAGAGCATCTTCTCGAAGTGCGGGATGGTCCACTCCGCGTCCACGCTGTAGCGCGCGAAGCCGCCGCCCACGTGGTCGTAGATGCCGCCTTCGGCCATGCGCCGCAGCGTGAGCGTGGCCATCTCGAGCGCGCGCTTGCCGAAGGGGGTTTCGGGCTCCGCGGCATGGCGGCGCAGGAGGAGCTCGATCGTCTCCACGTGCGGGAACTTGGGCGCGCCGTGGAAGCCGCCGTTGCGCTCGTCGAACGATTCGTCGAGCTGCTCGTAGGCGAGGTCGAGCGGGGCGCGCGTGAGCTCCACCGCGCCCTGCGGGGCGCGCGGCTGCGTGCGCGCGAGCGCCGCGGCGAGCTGCGACTTCTGCTCGCGGATCTCGTCGGGATGCGCGTCGTAGAACTCGCGCACGCGCTTGAGGAGCTCCGGGAAGGCCGGCATGCCGTAGCGCGAGGTGTTCGGGAAGTAGGTGCCGCCGAAGAACGGGACCTGGTCCGGCGTGAGGAACATCGTGAGCGGCCAGCCGCCCGAGCGCTGCGTGAGCATCGCCTGCGCGGCCTGGTAGACCTGGTCGATGTCCGGGCGCTCCTCGCGGTCCACCTTCACGTTCACGAAGAGGTCGTTCATCACCTTCGCGATCGACGCGTCCTCGAACGACTCGTGCGCCATCACGTGGCACCAGTGGCACGCCGAATAGCCGACCGACAGGAGGATGGGCTTGCCCGTGCGCTTCGCCTGCGCGAGCGCTTCCTCGCCCCAGGGGTACCAGTCGACCGGATTGCCCGCGTGCTGCCGCAGGTACGGACTCGTTTCCTTCGCTAATCGATTGCTCATTCGACGAAACCCCGGGAAACCACGGATGAACGCAGATGCTGCGGAAAGAACCGGACGATCCGGTTTACCCCCCGGCGGTCAATTCGTCCCGGCGGTTCGACAAGCCACGGACCCTCCGTGTTCATCCGTGCTCATCCAAGGTTTCCCGCCGTAGCGCGCCGGATGGCGCAGGTCAGCCCTCCTCGACGATCTCGGGCTCGTGGCGCACGGGAAAGTTGACGGAATTGGCCATGAAGCAGTGATGGTGCGCCCGCTCGTGCAGCGCCTGGGCGAGGGCGACGTCCGAGCCGCGCGGCAGGGTGACTCGCGGATGGAGCACCACCTCGATCATCTGCGTCATGCCCGAGGCGCCCTTGCCGAGGCGGCCCGTGGCGCGATCCTCGTAGCGGCGCACCGCGATGCGGTTCTTCTCGGCCAGGCGCAGGTAGGTGAGGCAATGGCACTGCGAGAGCGAGAGGATCAGCAGGTCCTCGGGGCTGTAGCCGCGGTCGTGTCCCCCGAGCGCCGCGGGCAGCGCGCCGGGAATCTCGGGATGGCCCTCCGCGCCCATGCGGTTGTCGCGCGAGAAGCCGGGATCGGGGGGCAGCTTCTGCGAGGGATCCGCGGGGTATTCGAGGTGCGTTTCGAACACGTGCTCTTCGGCCATGGTGCCTCCTGGTTACGTCGCGGCCCGCGCGGGAAACCGCACGAGGCCGAGGATGAGCGAGCAGCCTGCGAGGATGATCGCACAGCCCGCGAGGCGGCCCGGCGTGAGCGGCTCGCCCAGCAGCAGCACGCCCCACAGCATGCCGAACACCGGCACGAGCAGCGTCACGGTGATCGCCTTCACCGGGCCCACGTCGGCGATGAGGCGGTAGTAGAGGATGAACGCGATCGCCGTCGAGACGAGCGCGAGGCCCCCGGTCGCAATCCATGCGCCCGCGGGAATCGCGGCGAAGTCGCGCGAGACCGGCGTGAAGGGAAGCATCGCCGCCGCGGCCATGAGGAGCGTGCCGGCCGCGGTGCCGAGCGGGTTGGCGCCCGCGAGCTTCACCTTGGTGAACACGATGGTGTAGCCGTAGAGCGCGGTGGCCGCGACCGAGAGCGAGGCGGCGAGGAGCTCGTGGCGGCCCACGGTCCCGGGCTGCCACCCCACGAGCACCACCGTGCCCGCGACGCAGAGCGCGATGCCGCCCATCTTCGACGGCGTGACCGGCTCGCGGATCCAGATCGCGGCGACGATCGTGGCGAAGAGCGGCGCGAGCGAGTTGAGGATCGCCGCGGTCGAGGCGTCGATCACCGTCACCGCCTGCGCGATCAGCGTGAAGGGCGCCGCGACGCCGACCGCGCCCACGAAGAGATAGGCGCGCCAGTGCCGCTCCCATCCGACGCGCCCGCCCGTCGCGAGAACGAAGGCGAGGAGCGCGAGGCCGCCGAGCGCCACGCGCACCTCGATCATCAGCACCGGTCCCATGAACGGCACCGCGTAGCGCATGAAGAGATACGACGCGCCCCACATCGCGGCGAGCGCGACGAGTCGCGCGAGGTCGGAAGGCCTCAAGCGAGCGCCTGCTCGTCCGCGCGCTCGAGCGCGAGGAGCCGCGCCTTGCGACCGACGCCGCCCGCGTAGCCGGTGAGCGCGCCGCCCGAGCCCACGATGCGATGGCAGGGCACGACGATCGCGAGGGGATTGCGCCCGGTCGCCGCGCCGGCGGCCCGCGCGCTGCCCGGCGCGCCGCATCCCACGGCGAGCTGCGCGTAGGAAATCGTCTGTCCCCAGGGAACGCGCGCGATCTCGTTCCACACGCGCCGCTGGAAGGGCGTTCCCGCGGGCGCGAGGGCGAGCTCGAAGCGGCGACGCCGGCCCTCGAAATATTCCGTCACCTGCCGCGCGCATTCGCGCAGCAGCGGCGAGCGCGGATCCTCGCGCCATTCCGCGCCGATCGCCGGGGCGTTGCGCGAATCGGTGAAATCGAGATGGGTGAGCTCGCGGTCGTGCGCGACGGCGATCATGCCGCCGAGCGGGGTGGCGAAGCGCAGGTAGGTGATCATCGACGTTCCTCCAGGGATTTCCATAGATGCATGACGGCGTACGCGCGCCAGGGCCGCCATCGCGCCGCGCGCTCCGCGGCTTGCCGGGCGTTCGTCTCGCCCATCGCCTTCAGCACCGCGACGTCGGGATGCGGAAACGCGTCGGGCCAGGCGAGGGCACGCATCGCGATGTATTGCGCCGTCCACGGGCCGATGCCCGGGATCGCCCGCAGGCGCTCGAGCGTCGCGTCGACGTCCGCCGTCGGCTCGAGCGCGAGCCGGCCTTGCGCGACCTCGCGGGCCAGCGCGACGATCGCCTTGGCGCGCGTCGCGATGACGCCCGTCGCGGCGACGTCCGAGGGCGCGAGCGCCGCCACGCGCGCGGGCGCGGGGAAGAGCGTGGCGAGCGCAGCGCAAGGCGTCTCGACCGGCTCGCCGAACGCCGCGGCGAAGCGCCCCGCGATGACCGAGGCGGCGCGCACCGTCACCTGCTGGCCGAGGATCGCGCGCACCGCCATCTCGAATCCGTCGAACGCGCCGGGCAGTCGCAGTCCGGGCCGCGCCGCGGCGAGCTCGCCCAGCGCCTCGGCGACCTCCTCGGGATGGCACGCGAGATCGAAGAGGTGCTTCACGCGCGCGAGCACCGCCGGCAGCGCCGGCGCGAGCGACGCGGAGGCGGCGACCGCGAGCGCGCGCGGCTTGCGCGAGGGGCCGACCGCGATCCATCCCGCGAGCACTTTTCCCCCGCCGCGCTCGATGCGCACCGTTCGCAGGTAGCGCCGTCCCTCGACCGTCTCCACGCCCGCGATCGCGCGCGTGGCGAGGAAGGCGCGCATCGCTTCCCAGTCGTAGGGCGGGCGATAGGCGAGGTCGAACGCGAGCACCTCGCGCGGAACGGCGGGCGCGGCGCGGCGCAGGCTCCCCGGCGTGATGCGATAGCGCGCACGGAAGAGGTGGTTGAAGCGGCGCAGGCTCGCGAAGCCGCTCGCCATCGCCACGTCGATCACTGCGAGGTCGGTATCGGTGAGCAGGCGCTTGGCGAGGAGCAGGCGCTGCGTCTGCGCGTACTCCACGGGGGAAACGCCGAACTCGTCGCGGAAGACGCGGCGCAGGTGGCGGTCCGTGACGCCGAGGGTTTGCGCGAGCGCGGGCAGGCGCGCCTCGGCATCGAGGCGCCCGTCGTCGATCAGGCCCGCGGCGGCCTGGGCGAGGCGCCGGTTCGCATCGACCGCCGCGTGTCCGGGCGCGAGCTCGGGCCGGCAGCGCAGGCACGGGCGGAATCCCTCGGCCTCGGCCGCCGCCGCGCTCGGGAAGAAGCGGCAGTTGCGCCGGCGCGGCGTGCGCGCGGTGCACACGGGGCGGCAGTAGATGCCGGTGCTCGCCACGCCCACGAAGAAGCGCCCGTCGAAGCGGGGATCGTGCGCGGCGAGCGCGCGGTAGCACTGGTCGGCGTCGAGGAGCATGACGCCATTATCCGCCCCTCAGGAAGCGCCGCTCGCCGTTTTCGGACGTCGAATTCCCAGCGCGAGCCACAGGATCGCGAGCCCCGCGACGGTGGCCAGCGGCAGCGCCACGTAGTTCAGCGTGCGCCAGCCCTCGGTGTTCACGAGCACGCCCGAGGAGAAGGCGGAGATCGCCTGCACCGAGAAGATCGTGATCTCGTTCAGGCCCTGCGCCTTCGCCTTCTCCGCCGGCCGGTACGCCTCCGTGAGGAGCGTCGTGCCGCCGATGTACATGAAGTTCCAGCCGATGCCGAGGAGCACCAGCGCCCACCAGAAGTGCATGAAGAGCTGCCCCGAAAGGGCGATGCCGATGCACGCGAACATGCAAGCCACGCCGGCGAGCATCACGTGCAGCACGCCGAAGCGCTTGATGAGCGAGCCCGTGAAGAACGAGGGGGCGAACATCGCGACCACGTGCGAGGCGATGACCGTGGCCGAGGCGTTGTAGGGCAGGCCGCAGAAGCCCATCGCGAGCGGCGTGGCGGTCATCAGCAGGTTCATCGTGCCGTATCCCAGCGCCGCCACGCTCGCCGCGACGAGGAAGACCGGCTGCGACACGATCGCCCCCAGCGGACGCGCCGGCCCGTGCGCCACCGTGTCCTGCTGGTGCGGGATGCGCAGCCGCGAGACGATCGCCATCGCGAGCAGCGCGAAGAGGAAGAGGGAGGCGTATGACGCGGTGTAGACCGGTGTCGCGAGGCCGCGCGTGAACTTGCTGATCTCGGGCCCGACGATGCCGCCGACCAGCCCGCCCGCCAGCACGTAGGAGATGGCGCGCGCCCTGAAGTCCTTCGCCGCCGCATCGGCCGCCGCGAAGCGGTAGTACTGCCCGAACGCGTTGTAGATGCCGAGGAGCAGCGTGCCCGCGCAGAGCCCCATGAGGCTCGAGGCGACCATCGCATAGGTGGCGACGGTGGAGCCCGCGAGCGCGAAGATGCCGCCGGTGAGGAAGCCGTTGCGCCGACCGACGCGCCGCATCCAGAGCGATGCGGGCAGGGTCCCGATGAGCGCGCCCACCACGTACGCCGCCTGGGGGAGCGTGGCGAGGCGCTTGTCCTCGGCGAGGGCGTAGCCCGCGAGCGCGCCGATCGAGATGAGCGTCACCGCGTTGGTGAGCAGCAGCGCCTGGCAGCAGGCGAGCAGGAAGACGTTCTTCTTCTGGGTTTCCATCGGGGGCGGCGCGCGAAAAGGGGTCAGATTACTTTTTTCCCGCGAAAAAAGTAATCTGACCCCTTTTCCCTTTCCCGGCGGGAATCATGGAATACCGGCGACTCGGCCGTTCCGGCCTCAAGGTGAGCGTTCTCTCGTTCGGCTCGTGGGTGACCTACGGCAACCAGCTCGACGCCTCGGCCGCGCGCGAGTGCATGGCGGCGGCGTGGGACGCGGGCGTGAACTTCTTCGACAACGCCGAGGTGTACGCGGCGGGGCGGAGCGAGGAGATCATGGGCGAGGTGCTGAAGCGCACCGGCTGGCCGCGCCTCAAGTACGTGGTCTCCACCAAGTTCTTCTGGGGCATCTCGGAGGGCCCGAACGAGCGCAATACCCTCAACCGCAAGTACCTGATGAACGCGATCGACCGGTCGCTCGAGCGCCTGCAGCTCGACTACGTCGACCTCGTCTTCTGCCATCGCCCGGATCCGGACACGCCCGTCGAGGAGACGGTGTGGGCGATGCACGACATGATCGAGCGCGGCAAGGCGCTCTACTGGGGCACTTCCGAATGGCCGGCGCAAGCGATCCGCGAGGCGTGGGACATCGCCGAGCGCCATCACCTGAGGAAGCCGGTGATGGAGCAGCCCGAGTACAACCTCTTCCACCGCGCGCGCGTGGAG
>DASUXK010000450.1:0-4586 GCA_036377935.1 Usitatibacter sp. | reverse complement strand
CGCTGGATCCCGCGAGCGCGCGGATCGTGGCCGCAATCGCGCCGGTGGTGCTCGCAGGCGCGCTGCCCGATTCGCCGATCGCACGCGAGGCCGCGGTCGGGCGCGTGGTCGAGGGCGTGGACCGCGCGGTCGCCGGCTTCGATGCGCCGGTGCGCGAGGAGCTTTCCCGCCTCATGGGGCTGCTGCGCTTCGCGCCCGCGCGCCTCGCGCTCGCCGGCCTTTGGCGCCCGCTCGAGGAGGCGCGGGCCGCGGACATCGCCGCGTTCCTCGCGCGCTGGCGCGAGAGCCGCTTCGACCTGCTACGCGCGGCGTACCAGGCGCTCACGCAGCTCGTGCAGGCCGCGTGGTACGACGACGCCGCGTCCTGGGCGGGCATCGGCTATCCCGGGCCGCCGTCGCTCGGCGCGCGAAGCTCCGCATGATCGCCGACCCGATCCGCGACGGGCTCGCCCGCGGGTGGAGGACGATCGACGCCGCGCGGCTCGAGCGCGACCGCACCGTGGAATGCGACGTCGCCGTGCTGGGCAGCGGCGCGGGCGGCGCGATCACCGCGCAGTCGCTCTCCGCCGCCGGCCTTCGCGTCGCGATCGTCGAGGAAGGCCCGCTCGCCAGCTCTTCGGAGTTCCACATGCGCGAGGCCGAGGCCTACGGGAGGCTCTACCAGGAGTCGGGCGCGCGCAAGAGCGCCGATTCCGCGATCTCGATCCTGCAGGGGCGCTGCGTGGGCGGGTCCACCACGGTGAACTGGACCTCGAGCTTGCGCGCGCCGCCCGCCACCCTCGCCCATTGGCGCTCGGCCCAAGGGCTGGGCTCGATGGAGGAATCGGCCCTCGCGCCGTGGTACGAGCGCATCGAGGCGGCGCTCGGCGTGGCGCCGTGGAGCGTCGCCCCCAACGAGAACAACGATGCGCTGCGCCGCGGCTGCGCGGCGCTGGGCCTGGGTTGGGGCGTCATCGCGCGCAACGTGCGCGGCTGCTGGAACCTCGGCTACTGCGGGATGGGATGCCCCACGAACGCGAAGCAGTCGATGCTCGTCACCGCGATCCCGGCCGCGCTCGACCGGGGCGCCGTGCTGGTGCATCGCGCGCGCGTCGAGCGGCTGCGCATCGCGGGCGATCGCATCGACTCCTGCGAGGCGTACGGCATCGAGGCGAGCGGCGAGCCCGTGCGCATGCGCATCCGCATCCGCGCGCGGCACTACATCCTCGCCGCGGGCGCGATCGGAAGCCCCGCGATCCTCCTGCGCAGCCGCGCGCCGGATCCCCACGGCGCCACCGGGCGGCGCACCTTCCTGCACCCCACCGTGGCGAGCGTGGCCGCGATGCCGGCGCCCGTGCACGGATGGAGCGGCGCGCCGCAATCGGTGTACAGCGACCATTTCCTCGACGGGCCGCTCGACGGGCCCGTGGGATTCAAGCTCGAGTCCGCGCCCGTGCACCCGCTGCTCGCGGCGATCACGCTGCCGGGATTCGGGGAGGAGCACGCGAGGCGCATGGCGGGGCTGCCGAACCGGCAGGTGCTCATCGCGCTGCTGCGCGATGGCTTCCATCCCGAATCGCCCGGCGGGCGCGTCGTCCTGCGCGACGACGGCAGCGCCGCGCTCGCCTACCGCATGACGCCCTACCTCTGGGAGGGGGCGCGGCGCGCGTGGCTCGCCATGGCGCGCATCCAGCTCGCGGCTGGCGCCCGCGAGGTGCTTCCGGTGCACGAGGAGGCGCAACCTCTCGCGGATTGGGGCACGGCGCGCGGCGCCATCGAGGGATTGGCCCTGCGGCCGCTCGCCGCGCGGGTGATGAGCGCGCACGTGATGGGCGGCTGCGCCATGGGCCGCGATCCGCGCTCCTCCGTGGTCGACGAGGCGGGGCGCCATCACCATCTCGCCAACCTTTCCGTGCACGACGGATCGCTCTTTCCCACGGGCCTCGGGACCAACCCGCAGCTCACGATCTACGCGCTCGCCGCCCGCCTTTCGGAAGGCCTCGCGCGCTCGCTCGCCTAGGAACGCTCAGGGCCGCGGCGCCACCGCCTTCACCTCGCGGCGCAGCACCTTGCCCACGTTCGACTTCGGCAGCTCGTTCCAGAACTCCACGATGTGCGGGACCTTGTAGCCGGTGAGCTGGCGGCGGCAATGCTCGATCACCTGCTCCTTCGTGAGCGTCGGATCCTTGCGCACGATCACGACGCGCACGGTCTCGCCGGAGCGCTCGTCGGGGGCGGCCACGGCGCAGACCTCGCGTACGCCCGGCAGCATCGCGACGACGTCCTCGATCTCGTTGGGATACACGTTGAAGCCCGAGACCAGGATCATGTCCTTCTTGCGGTCCACGATCTTCACGTACCCCTCGGGCGTGAGGAGCCCGATGTCGCCGGTGCGGAACGCGCCGTCCTCCGTCATCACCTTCGCCGTCTCGTCGGGCCGGTTCCAGTAGCCCTTCATCACCTGGGGCCCGGCGATGCAGATCTCGCCCACCTCGCCGGTCGGGAGAATGCGGCCCGCGTCGTCGCGGATCGTGACCACGGTCGAGGGGAGCGGCAGGCCCGCGGTGCCGTTGTAGTCGGCGCCTTCCACGAGCGGGTTGATGCACGCGCCCGGCGAGGTCTCCGTGAGGCCGTAGGCCTCCAGCAGCGGCTTGCCCGTGACCGCCTTCCAGCGCTCGGCCACGGCGCGCTGCACGGCCATTCCCCCGCCCAGCGCCACCTTGAGGTGCGAGAAGTCGAGCTCGGCGAACCCGGGCGTGTGGAGCAGCGCATTGAAGAGCGTGTTCACGCCGGCCATGGTGCTGAACGGATGGCGCGCGAGCTCCTTCACGAAGCCGGGCATGTCGCGCGGGTTGGTGATGAGCACGTTGTGCGCGCCGATGCGCAGGTTGAGGAGACAGCTGCCGGTGAGCGCGAAGATGTGGTAGAGCGGGAGCGCCGTGATCACCGTCTCGCGCCCTTCGTCGAGGCCCTGGCAGATCCAGGCCGCGACCTGCTCGAGGTTCGCGACGATGTTGCCGTGGGTGAGCATCGCGCCCTTCGACACTCCGGTGGTCCCGCCCGTGTACTGCAGGAACGCGAGGTCCTCGGCGGCGAGCGGCGGCTCGGTGAGCGCGTGGCGGGCACCTTCGGCGAGCGCCGCGTTGAAGGGCACCGCCCCCGGCAGCGACCAGCGCGGCACCAGCCGCTTCACGTGCTTCACCGCGGCGTTCACGAGGAGCGACTTGGGAAAGCCCAGGAGGTCGCCCACCTGCGTCGTGACGATGCGCCGAAGGCGCGTGCGCGGCGCCACCTCCTGCAGCGTGCGCGCGAAATTCTCGAGGATCACGATCGCCTCGGCCCCGGAATCGTTGAGCTGGTGCTCGAGCTCGCGCGGCGTGTAGAGCGGGTTGCAGTTCACGACGACCAGGCCTGCCCGCAGCGCCCCGAAGAGCGCGACCGGGTACTGCAGCAGGTTGGGCATCATCAGGGCGACCCGCGCGCCCTTCGCGAGGCCCGCCGCGTTCTGCAGCCAGCTCGCGAAATCGCGCGACATCCCGTCGAGCTGCGCGTAGCTGATCGTGCGCCCCATGCACGTGAACGCGGGAAGCTCGGCGAAGCGCTCGGCGCTGCGCTCGAGCACCGTGCGCAGGCTCGCGAGACCGTCCAGCGGAATGTCGGCCGGGATCCCCGGCGGATACGACTTGAGCCAGATCCTTTCCACCACCGCCGCCGCCTGCACCGCCGTCGCCATGGGGCCCTTTCCTTGCTCCAGCGCAAAAGTGTAACCCGCCGCGTGCTTACGCTGATGCATGGAAGGTCCGCCCCCTTTCGCGCGCGGCGGGGAACCCGCGGGACCGGGATGCAGACGAAGAAGACCGGGACAAGACGAAAGAAGGAGCCGACATGGCACAAAGGAAACGCAGCCGAAGCACCTCCCGCGGCGACGCGGACACGGCGAAGGCGGTCAGCGACTCCGCCCAGAGGATCTGGCTCGCGGGGCTCGGCGCCTTCGAGCGCGCGAAGACCGAGGGGCCGCGGATGTTCGAGGCCCTCGTCGAGCAGGGCCGCCACATGGGCGCGCGCGCCGTCGGCGCGGCCGACCAGGCGCTGAAGACGCTGCGCGAGTCCGAATACGCGGGGCGCAAGCTCGAGAAAGTGTTCGAGGAGCGGGTGGCGAGCTCGCTCAAGCGCCTCGGGGTGCTCACCGTCGACCAGATGGAAGACCTCGCGAGGCAGGTGCGCGAGCTGAACGAGCGCCTGCAGGCGTACGGCGCGCCGGCCGCGAAGGGCGCCAAGCGCCGCGCGGGCGCGAAGCGCGCCGCGGGCGCTCGGCGCACGACCCAGGCCCGTCGCTCGAAGGCGCCGCGCACCACCCCCCGCTCGCGGGCCAAACGCGCGGCCGCCTGAACGGGCGCGAGCGGCGCCCCATGGGCAGCCCGCTTCGCACCCGCATGTCCGGCGTCGACCATGCGTGGCTGCTCATGGAGACGCCGGCGAGCCCGATGTCATCGTCGGCCTCCTCGTGCTCGAGGGCCGGCTCGGGCTCGCGGCGCTGAAGCGCACGATCTCCTCGCGCTTCCTCGCCTTTCCGCGCTTCCGCCGCCGTCCCGTCTCCGATGCGAGCG
>DASUXK010000449.1:0-9637 GCA_036377935.1 Usitatibacter sp. | reverse complement strand
ATCCTTCGGACGCCCTCTGGATGGCGGGGGTGACCGGCACCAACGGGAAGACCACGGTGTCGCAATGGATCGCGGCCGCGCTCGACGCGCTCGGCCGGCGGGCGGCGGTGCTGGGCACGCTCGGCAACGGGCTGGTGGGCGAGCGCAGCGAGGCGCGCAACACCACTCCCGACGCGATCGTGCTGCAGCGCCTGCTCGCCGAGTACCTGCGCCGCGGCGCGCGCGCGGTCGCGATGGAGGTCTCGAGCCACGGGCTCGACCAGGAGCGGGTGGCCGGGATCAAGTACGACGCCGCCGTGTTCACCAACCTCACCCGCGACCACCTCGACTACCACGGCACGATGGAGGCGTATGCGGAGGCGAAGTATCGCCTCTTCTCCGCGCGCGGCCTTCGGCACGCCGTCGTGAACGTGGACGACGCGTGGGGCGCGCGCTTCGCGCGGCGCCTCGCGGGCGGCGGGCTCGACGTGGTCACCTTCGGCACGGGCGCCGCGAACGACCCGAATCCGCGCCTGCGCGCGACCGGCGCGCGCCTCTCCGAGGCGGGCGTCGCGTTCCACGTCGAGGGCGAGTGGGGCGAGGGCGAGGTGCGCTCGCCGGTGCTCGGCGCCTTCAACGTCTCCAACCTGCTCGCCGTGGCGGGAGCGCTCCTCGCCGCGGGCGTCTCCTTCGGCGACGTGCTGCGCGTGCTGGGCGAGCTGCAGCCCGTGCCCGGGCGCCTCGAGCGGCTGGGCGGCGGCGACGCGCCGCTGGTGGTGATCGACTACGCCCACACGCCCGACGCGCTGGAGAAGGCGCTCCTCGCGCTGCGCGCGGTGATCGCATCGCACGCGGGCGGCGCACGGCGCGGCCGCCTCCTCTGCGTGTTCGGCTGCGGCGGCGACCGCGACGCGGGCAAGCGCCCGCTGATGGGCGAGGCCGCCGCGCGGCTGGCCGACCACGTCATCGTCACGAGCGACAACCCGAGGAACGAGGCGCCGCGCGCGATCATCGACCAGGTGCTCGCGGGCATCCGGGGCGGGCGCGCCGAGGCGATCGAGGACCGGCAGGTGGCGATCTTCTCCGCGGTGCACCAGGCCGCGCCCGGCGACGTGGTGCTGCTCGCGGGCAAGGGCCACGAGACCTACCAGGAGATCGCGGGCGTGCGCCATCCCTTCAATGACCGCGAGGTGGCGGCCGCCGCGCTCGCGCAGCGCGAGGGGGGCGCGCGATGAGCGCGCTCGGCGGCATCCGGCCTGCCGCGATGATGGGGCTCGCCGAGGCGGCGCGTTCGCTCCCGGCGCGCCTCGAAGGCGGCGACGTCGCGTTCTCGGGCGTCTCGACCGACAGCCGCACGGTGAGCGCGGGCGACCTCTTCGTGGCGCTCGAGGGCGAGCGCTTCGACGGCCACGCCTATGTCGCGGAAGCGGTGCGCCGCGGCGCCGTGGCCGCGATGGTCTCGAAGCCGGTCGACACGGCGCTTCCCGTCGCGCGGCTCGCCGTGGTCGACACGCGCTTCGCGCTGGGACGCCTCGCGGCCCTGTGGCGCGCGCGCTTCCGCCTGCCGCTCGTGGCGCTCACCGGCAGCAACGGCAAGACCACCGTGAAGGAGATGCTCACGGCGATCCTCGCCGTGCATTGCGGCTCGCGGGAGGCGGTGCTCGCCACCGCCGGCAACCTCAACAACGACATCGGCATGCCGCTCACGCTGCTGCGGCTGGCGCCCACGCACCGCTTCGCGGTGATCGAGATGGGCATGAACCACGAGGGCGAGATCGAGTACCTCACGCGCATCGCGCAGCCCACGGTGGCGCTCGTGAACAACGCGCAGCGCGCGCACGTGGGCATGCTCGGCAGCATCGAGGCGATCGCGCGGGCGAAGGGCGAGATCTACGCGGGGCTCGGCGAGCACGGCCAGGCGGTGGTGAACCTCGACGATGCCTTCGCGCCCTACTGGAAGGGCCTCAACGCCGGCCGGCCGATCGTCACCTTCGGATTCGCGAGCGACGCCGACGTGCGCGCGGAGAGCGCGGGCGACGCGGGCTGGCGCTTCACCACGCCGGCGGGAAGCTTCGAGGCCGCGCTGCAGGTCGCGGGCGAGCACAACGCGAGGAACGCCCTCGCGGCCTGCGCGGCGGCGCACGCGCTCGCCGTGCCCGTCGCGGCGATGCGCTCGGCGCTCGCCGCCTTCGCCGGCGTGCCCGGCCGGCTGCAGCGACGGCGCGGTCCCGCGGGCTCGACGGTGATCGACGACACGTACAACGCCAATCCCGAATCGATGAAGGCCGCGCTCAAGGTGCTCGCCGCCGCGCCGGGCCGGCGCGTCTTCGTGATGGGCGACATGGGAGAGCTGGGCCCGCAGGCCCCGGCGATGCACGCCGAGGTGGGCGAGTTCGCGCGCCGCGTGGGGATCGACGCGCTCCTCGCGCTCGGGCCCGAAAGCCGCCACGCCGCGCAGGCCTTCGGCGCGAACGGCCGGCATTTCGCGGATGCGGGCGCGATCGAGGAGGCGGCGCTCGCCGAGGCGCGCGCCGGCGCGACGCTGCTCGTGAAGGGATCGCGCTTCATGCGCATGGAGCGGGTGGCCCAGGCCCTCGCCCGGGAAGGGGGGGAAGCGGATGCTCTATGAAGCCGCGCAATGGGTCGCGCAGGACGTGCGCGCGTTCAACGTGCTCACCTACATCACGCTGCGCGTGGTGCTGGCCGCGCTCACCGCGCTCGCGATCTCGTTCATCGTGGGGCCCGGCATGATCCGCCAGCTCACCGCGTACAAGATCGGCCAGGCGGTGCGCGACGACGGCCCGGCGACGCACCTCGTGAAGAGCGGCACGCCGACGATGGGCGGGGCGCTGATCCTCGTGTCGGTCGCGGTGACCACGCTCCTCTGGGCCGACCTCGCCAACCGCTACGTGTGGCTGTGCCTGCTCACCACGCTGGGCTTCGGCGCGGTGGGCTGGGTGGACGACTGGCGCAAGGTCGTGCAGCGCAATCCCAAGGGCCTTTCGGCGCGCGCGAAGTTCGCGTGGCAGTCGCTGATCGCGATCGTGGCGGTGTACCTCCTCGCCTACACCGCGAAGCTGCCGCAGCAGACCGAGGTGATCGTGCCGTTCTTCAAGTCGATCGCGATCCCGCTCGGCACCCTCGGCTTCGTGATCCTCGGCTACTTCGTCGTGGTGGGCACCTCCAACGCGGTGAACCTCACCGACGGACTCGACGGGCTCGCGATCATGCCCACGGTGATGATCGCCTCGGCGCTCGCGGTCTTCGCCTACGTCTCCGGCAACGCGGTGTTCTCGAAGTACCTCGGCTTCCCGCTCATCCCCGGCGCGGGCGAGCTCGCCGTCTTCTGCGGCGCGATGGCCGGCGCGGGCCTCGCCTTCCTGTGGTTCAACGCCTATCCGGCGGAAGTCTTCATGGGCGACGTGGGCGCGCTCGCGCTGGGCGCCGCGCTCGGCATGGTGGCCCTCGTGGTGCGCCAGGAGATCGTGCTCCTGATCATGGGCGGCGTGTTCGTGGTCGAGACGCTCTCCGTGATCATCCAGGTGGCGAGCTTCAAGCTCACCGGCAAGCGCGTCTTCCGCATGGCGCCGCTGCACCACCACTACGAATTGAAGGGCTGGAAGGAGAACCAGGTCGTCGTGAGGTTCTGGATCATCACCATGATGCTCGTGCTGTTCGGTTTGTCGACTCTCAAGCTGCGCTAGCGGGGAAAGGAGATGGGCGATGAATGGCAAGGCCGCAAGGTCCTCGTTCTTGGGGTGGGTGAAACGGGATTGTCGTGCGTACGCTGGCTCGCGCGGCATGGCGCGCGCCTGTCTGCTGCCGACACGCGAGCGGCGCCTCCGGCCCTGGGAGCGCTCCGTGCGGAGCATCCGCAGCTTCGCGTCGCCCTTGGACCTTTCGACGAAGCGCTCCTGGCGGGCGTGGACGCGGTCGTTGCGAGTCCGGGCGTTGCGCTCCGAGAACCGATCCTCCGTGCGGCCGTGGGGCGCGGGATCGAGGTGGTGGGCGACGTCGAGATCTTCGCTCGCGCGCTCGCGCGGGACGGGAAGGGCGTACGCGTGCTCGGCGTGACCGGGACCAACGGCAAATCCACCGTGACCGCGCTCGCCGCGGCCATGGGGCGCGCGGCCGGCCTGGACGCGCAGGCGGTCGGCAACATCGGCGTGCCGGTGCTCGAAGCGCTTTCGGCCGCCGAGGCGGGCGCGATGCCCGATGCCTACGTGGTCGAGCTCTCCAGCTACCAGCTCGAGACCACCTCCTCGCTGCGCCTGGATGCGGCGGCGATGCTGAACCTCACGCAGGACCACCTCGACCGCTACGACACGCTCGCCGACTACGCGCGCGCGAAGGAGCGCATCTTCCTGCACTGCCGCCGCCGCGTCGTGAATCGCGACGATCCGTGGAGCGCGGCGATGGGCGACGCCGACGCCTTCTCCTTCGGGCTCGGCGATCCGCTCGACGACCTGCAGTGGGGCCTGGACACGCCGCGCCGCACGCTGCGCCGCGGCAACGCCGCGATCCTCGCCGTGGACGACATGGCGATGCCGGGGCTGCACAACGTCGCCAACGGGCTCGCCGCGCACGCCCTGTGCAGCGCGATCGGCCTCGATCCCGCGGCGCTCGCGGGCGCGCTGCGCGAGTTCAAGGGCCTGCCCCATCGCGTGCAGCCGGTGGCCGAGGCGCGCGGGGTGCGCTTCTACGACGATTCGAAGGGCACCAACGTGGGCGCGTCGGTCGCGGCGCTCGAAGGCTTCACGGTCCCGGTCGTGCTGGTCGCCGGCGGCGACGGCAAGGGCCAGGACTTCGCGCCGCTCGCCCCCGCGGTGAAGGCGCATGCGCGCGCGGTGGTGCTCATCGGGCGCGACGCGCAGGCGATCGCCACGGCGCTCGCGCCGACGGGCGTGGCCCTGGAGCGCGCGGCGACGATGGACGATGCGGTGCGCGCGGCCTTCGCGCTCGCGAAGCCCGGCGACGCCGTGCTCCTCTCGCCCGCCTGCGCGAGCTTCGACATGTTCCGCAACTACGGCCACCGCGGCGACGTGTTCGCGCAAGCCGCGCGCTCGCTGGAGCCGTAATGCTCTACAGCCCCGCACGCCGCGATTCGAGCTTCGACCCGGGCCTCGTCTGGTCCGCGGCGCTGCTCGCGGCCATCGGGCTGGTGATGGTGTACTCGGCCTCGGTCGCGATCGCCTCGTCGGAGAAGTTCACGGGCTATCGCGCGAGCTACTTCCTGGTGCGCCACGCGATCTACCTCGCCGCGGGGCTCGCCTTCGCCGCCGCGTTCTTCCGCGTGCCGCTGTGGCTGTGGCAGAAGGCCGCGCCGTGGCTCTTCCTGCTCGGCACCGTCGTGCTGCTCGCGGTGCTCGTGCCGGGCATCGGGCGCGAGGTGAACGGGAGCCGGCGCTGGATCCCGGTGGGCATCGGCACCTTCCAGCCCTCGGAAGTGATGAAGCTCCTCGTGGTCCTGTACTCCGCCGATTACACGGTGCGCAAGGCCGCGTTCATGGACGACTTCCGCAAGGGCTTCCTGCCGATGTTCGGCGTGATGACCCTCGTCGCCGCGCTGCTGCTGCGCGAGCCGGACTTCGGCGCGCTGGTCGTCGTGACCGCGATCGCGATGGCGGTGCTCTTCCTCGGCGGGCTCAACTGGCGTCTCTTCGCGGGGCTCGCGCTGCTCCTCGCCGCGGCGTTCGCCGCGCTCATCGTCTCCTCGCCCTACCGGCTGCAGCGCATCCTCGGCTTCATGGACCCGTGGTCCGACGCGTTCGGCAAGGGCTACCAGCTCTCGCATTCGCTCATCGCGTTCGGGCGCGGCGAGTGGTTCGGCGTGGGGCTCGGCGCGAGCGTCGAGAAGCTCTTCTACCTGCCCGAGGCGCACACCGATTTCCTGCTCGCGGTGATCGCCGAGGAGCTGGGCTTCGCCGGCGTCTTCACCGTGATCGCGCTCTTCGTCTTCCTCGTGCACCGCGCCTTCGCCGTCGGCCGTCAGGCGGCGAGCCTCGAGCGCTACTTCGCCGCGTTGGTCGCGCAGGGCATCGGCGTGTGGCTCGCGGTGCAGGCGTTCATCAACATGGGCGTGAACATGGGGCTCCTTCCCACCAAGGGGCTCACGCTGCCGCTGCTCTCCTTCGGCGGCACGGGCATCGTCGTCAATTGCGTGGCGCTCGCGATCCTGCTGCGCATCGACTGGGAGAACCGGTACATGATGCGGGGAGGCAAGCTGTGAGCCGTCCGGCGAACCGCACGATCCTCATCATGGCGGCCGGCACCGGCGGGCACATCATGCCGGGGCTCGCGATCGCGCGCGAGCTCGCCGCACGCGGCTGGAAGGTGCACTGGATGGGCACGCCGCACGGGATGGAGAACCGCCTCGTCGCCGAGGCGGGCTATCCGATGGTGCGCATCAACATGAGCGGCGTGCGCGGCAAGGGCCTGCGCGCGTGGCTGGTCCTGCCGGTTCGCATCGCGCTCGCCTTCTGGCAATCGAGCGTCGCGATCTTCCGCATCCGTCCCGACGTGGTGCTCTCGCTCGGGGGCTACGTCGCGTTCCCCGGGGGGCTCATGGCGGCGCTCTGGAGGAAGCCGCTCGTCGTGCACGAGCCGGGCGCGGTCGCGGGGATCACGAACCGCCTGCTCGCGCCCTTCGCCGATCGCGTCGTCGCGGGCATGGAGGGCGCGTTCGCGCGGAAGGTCGCGCAAGGCTGGGCGAACGCGCTGCCGAAGCCGAAGCGCGTCGAGTGGCTGGGCACGCCGGTGCGCGAGGAGATCGCGGCGGTTGCCGAGCCCGATGCCCGTTACGCGAGCCGCTCGGGGGCGCTCCGGCTGCTGGTGGTCGGCGGGAGCCTCGGCGCGCAGACGTTGAACGACCTCGTGCTCGCCGCGCTCGCTTCGCTCGTTCCTTCAGAGCGGCCCGAAGTCGTCCACCAGGCGGGCGAGAAGCTTTACGACGGGCTGCGCATGGCCTACGAGAAGGCGGGCGTGCGCGCGGAGGTGGTGCCCTTCATCGCCGACATGGCGGCGCGCTATGCATGGTGCGACGTGCTCGTGTGCCGCTCGGGG
Source organism: Usitatibacter sp. (assembly GCA_036377935.1). Lineage (GTDB taxonomy): Bacteria > Pseudomonadota > Gammaproteobacteria > Burkholderiales > Usitatibacteraceae > Usitatibacter. The sequence goes on along the minus strand of DASUXK010000449.1, from coordinate 2,596 downwards.
GCGATCACGGTCGCCGAGATCGCGGCGGCGGGTGTCGCGGCGATCCTCTTCCCGCTGCCGTGGTTCGTCGCCGACGAGCAGTCCGCCAACGCCGCGTTCCTCGCCGAGCGCGATGCGGGAATCGCCCTGAAGCAGCTCGAGACGACGCCGGCTTCGCTCGCCGGGCTGCTGCGCGGGCTCACGCGCGAGCGGCTCGCGGCGATGGCGCGCAAGGCGCGCGGGCTGGGGCGGCGCGATGCGACGCGCGCGTGCGCGGACCTCTGCGAGGAGCTCGCCCGTGCGGCATAAGGTGAAGCGCATCCACTTCGTGGGCATCGGCGGCTCCGGCATGTCGGGGATCGCCGAGGTGCTCGCGAACCTGGGCTACACGGTGAGCGGCTCCGATCTCTCGGAGAGCGCGGCGGTGCGGCGGCTGCGCGCGCTCGGCATCCGCATCGTGGTGGGCCACGACGCGAGGAACGTCGAGTCGGCCGACGCGGTGGTGGTCTCGACCGCGGTGAAGCCCGACAACCCCGAGGTGGTGCGCGCGCGCGAGTCGCACATCCCGGTGGTGCCGCGCGCGATGATGCTGGCCGAGCTGATGCGCTTCAAGCAGGGCATCGCGATCGCGGGCACCCACGGCAAGACCACCACGACCTCGCTCGTCGCCGCGGTGCTCGCCGAGGCGGGGCTCGATCCCACCTGCGTGATCGGCGGGCGGTTGAATTCGATCGGCACCAACGCGCGCCTGGGCAAGGGCGAGTTCCTGGTCGCGGAAGCCGACGAGTCCGACGCGTCGTTCCTCTACCTGCAGCCCGTGATCTCCGTCGTCACCAACATCGACGCGGACCACATGGAGACCTACGGGCAGGATTTCGAGAAGCTCAAGGCGACCTTCGTCGAGTTCCTCGGCCACCTGCCGTTCTACGGGCTCGCCGTCGTGTGCAAGGACGATCCCCACGCGCGCTCGATCATCCCCTCGATCACGCGGCCGATGCTCACCTACGGCATCGCCGCCGACGCGGACCTGCGCGCCGAGGACGTGCGCTGGGACGAGGGGCGCATGCGCTTCCGCGCGGTGAGCTACGTGAACCACTTCAAGCCGCTCGACGTGCTGCTGAACCTCCCCGGCGAGCACAACGTGCTGAACGCGCTCGCGGCGATCGCGGTGGCGCGCGAGGTGGGCGCGCCGGAAGCGGCGATCGCGAAGGGCCTCGCGGAATTCGGCGGCGTGGGCCGGCGCTTCCAGCGCTACGGCGAGATCCCGATCGCGGGCGGCGGCTCGTTCGCGCTGGTCGACGACTACGGCCACCATCCCGCGGAGATGGCCGCGACGATCGCCGCGGCGCGCGGCGCCTTTCCCGGCCGGCGCATCGTGCTCGCGTTCCAGCCGCATCGCTACACGCGCACGCGCGACCTCTTCGAGGATTTCGTGCGCGTGCTCTCCACCGTGGACGAGCTGGTGCTCGCCGACGTGTATCCCGCGGGCGAGGCGCCGATCGTGGCCGCCGACGGCCGCTCGCTCGCGCGCGCGGTGCGCATCGCGGGCAAGGTGGAGCCGATCTTCGTCGAGACCGTGGCGCAGATGCCCGAGGCGGTGCTCTCGCGGCTCCGCCGCGGAGATCTCGTGATCACGATGGGCGCGGGCTCGATCGGAGGCCTCGCGCCCGATCTCGCCGCCTCCGGCGAGGCCGTGCAGGCGGTGCGGGGCTGATGGCGATGGACATGAGCGACCGATTCGCGATCGAGCACGGGCTGCGCGGAACCCTGAGGCGCGACGAGCCCATGGCGCGCCACGTGAGCTGGCGCGCCGGCGGCGCCGCGCGCGTCTTCTACCAGCCCGTCGACGTGGACGACCTCTGCGCCTTCCTGCGCGCGTTCCCCCCGCCGCGGCCCGTCCTCTTCGTCGGCCTCGGCAGCAACCTCCTCGTCCGCGACGGCGGCTTCGACGGCGCCGTCGTGCTGACGCACCATGCCCTGACGGGAATCCGGGGTCCGACCCCATTTTTCGCGGGGGCGGGGGTGCCGGCGCCGCACCTGGCGCGGTACGTGGCGAAGCAGGGCGGGGGCGGGGCGGAGTGGATGGCGGGCGTGCCGGGCACGATCGGCGGGGCGCTCGCGATGAACGCGGGGTGCTACGGCGGCGAGACGTGGAACCACGTCGTGAGCGTGGACACGGTGGACCGCCGGGGACGGCTGCACCGGCGCGGGCCCGGCGACTACGAGATCGGCTACCGGCACGTGGCGCTGCGCTCGGGCGGCGAGGAATGGTTCGTGGGCGGCGTGTTCGCCTTCGAGGCGGGCGACACGGCGCGATCGCTGGCGCGCATCCGCGAGCTCCTCGCCAAGCGCGTCGCCTCGCAGCCGCTGAACCAGCCGAACGCGGGGAGCGTCTTCCGCAACCCGCCGGGCGACCACGCCGCGCGCCTCGTCGAATCCTGCGGGCTCAAGGGCTTCGCGATCGGCGCGGCCCAGGTCTCGACGAAGCACGCGAACTTCATCGTGAACCTCGGCGGCGCCACCGCGGCCGACATCGAGTCGGTGATCGGCCACGTCGAGCGCACGGTGCGCGAGAAGACCGGCGTCGCGCTGGTGCGCGAGGTGCGCATCGTCGGCG
>DASUXK010000448.1:0-2453 GCA_036377935.1 Usitatibacter sp. | reverse complement strand
GAGCACCTTCCCGCCTTCCGCGGCAGCGGCGACGCCTGACGCCTCCTTTGCCTGGCTGCCCTCCGGGATTGAAGCCGAAACACGGAGACCACGGAGAACACGGAGAAAACCAAAGGCAGGAAATGAGTGGGTATGGGGACTTCGGGACGCGCGCCCATTGGTCCCGACCCGACTCCGTTCTCCGGTTTTGCCTTTCTCCGTGTCCTCCGTGCTCTCCGTGGGTCTCCGTGTTTCCGCTTTGGCAACAGGCCACGCCGCTCGGCACGGGGCGGCAAAGGGGTAAATCGGCTAAAATTTCGCCTCTGAATCAACCGGATTCGCCGTGGCCGCCCAGACTCCCCTCACCTACCGCGACGCCGGCGTCGACATCGGCGCGGGCGACGACCTCGTCGAGCGCATCAAGCCCTTCGCGAAGCGCACCATGCGCCCCGAAGTCCTCGGCGGCATCGGCGGCTTCGGCGCGCTGGTCGAGGTGTCGAAGAAGTACAAGGAGCCGGTCATGGTGTCCGGGACCGACGGCGTGGGCACCAAGCTCAAGCTCGCGTTCCGGATGAAGAAGCACGACACCATCGGCATCGACCTGGTGGCGATGAGCGTGAACGACATCCTCGTCTCCGGCGCCGAGCCGATCTTCTTCCTCGACTACTTCGCCTGCAGCAAGCTCGACGTGGACGTCGCGGAGGCCGTCGTGAAGGGCATCGCCGCGGGCTGCGAGCAGGCGGGCTGCGCGCTCATCGGCGGCGAGACCGCCGAGATGCCCGGCATGTACGACCCCAACGAGTACGACCTCGCGGGCTTCGCGGTCGGGCTCGTCGAGAAATCGAAGATCCTCGACGGCAAGTCCATCGCCCCCGGCGACGCCGTGATCGGCCTCGCGTCGAGCGGGCCCCATTCCAACGGCTATTCGCTGGTGCGCAAGGTGCTCGCGGTGAGCGGCGCGGAGCTCTACGAGCCCTTCGAAGGCGGCGACCGCACCCTCGGCCAGGCGCTCCTCGAGCCCACGCGCATCTACGTGAAGCCGGTGCTCGGGGTGATGGCGAAGCTCGCGGTGAAGGGCCTCGCGCACATCACCGGCGGCGGGCTCACCGAGAACATCCCCCGCGTCCTTCCGCCGAACGCGTGCGCCCGGCTCGACTCGAGCCGCTGGCCGCGACCCGCCGTCTTCAAGTGGCTGCAGCGCCAGGGCGCGATCGACGAGCCCGAGATGCTGCGCACCTTCAACTGCGGCATCGGCATGGTGGCGATCGTGGCGCGGGAAGACGCGCGCGCCGCGCTCGACGCCTTCGCCGCCGCCGGCGTGGAGGCGTTCGAGATCGGCGCGATCGTCGAGCGCGCGGCGGGCGGCCCCGCGACGGTCGTCGCCTGACCGTCGCCGGTGAAGTCCGCGGTCATCCTCGTTTCCGGCCGCGGCAGCAACATGCGCGCCATCGTCGAGGCGCGCACCGGCATCGAGGTGAAGGCGGTCGTGTCGAACCGGCCGCAAGCGCAGGCGCTCGCCTGGGCGGGCGAGCGCGGCATCCCGACGCGGGTGGTGGACCACCGCGAGCATGCGACGCGCGAGGAGTTCGACGAGCGCCTCGCCCTTGAAATCGAGCGCCTGCGGCCCGATTTCGTCCTGCTGGCGGGCTTCATGCGCATCTTCACCGAAGGATTCGTCGAGCGCTTCTCGAGACGCATGCTGAACATCCATCCCTCGCTCCTGCCCGCGTTCCCCGGGCTGCACACGCACCGCCAGGCGCTCGCCGCCGGCGTGAAGCTGCACGGGGCGACGGTGCACTTCGTGACGCCCGCGCTCGACAACGGCCCCATCGTCGCGCAGGGCGCGGTGCCGGTGCTTCCGGGCGATACCGAGGAAAGCCTTGCCGCCCGCGTGCTGGAGGTCGAGCATCGCATCTACCCCCAGGCGGTGCGCTGGCTCGCCGAGGGCCGCGTCGAATTTATCGGCCCGGATGTCGTCCAAGTGCGCGGCGCCGGCGTTTCAACCGACTGGATGGTCTCGCCCCGGAATCCCGAATGAAATCCGCGCTCGCCTTCGCCCTCGCCCTCGCCGCCTCGCCCGCCGCGCTCGCCCTGCCGACGAGCATCGCGGCCGAGTACAGCCTCGTGGCCACGGGCTTCACCATCGGGCACGTGTCGGAGACGTATTCGCGCGATGGCGACCGCTACGCCATCCGCAGCGTCGCGCGCTCGGAGGGCCCGCTCAAGCTGTTCGTGGACGACCAGCTCACCCTGCAGAGCTCGGGCCGCGTGGTGGCCTCGGGCCTGCAGCCGCTCTCCTTCGCGCAGCATCGCGCGCGCTCCGGCAAGGGCGCCGTGCAGGCCACCTTCGATTGGGCCCATGGCGTCATGCACACGCAGTACGGGGACAACGACAAGGAGGTCCCGCTGCCCGACCACACGCAGGATCGCATCTCGGTCATGTACCAGTTCATGAACCTGCGCGCCGGGGCGCC
>DASUXK010000447.1:0-9943 GCA_036377935.1 Usitatibacter sp. | reverse complement strand
GGTGCCGGTGTACTCGGGATAGACGTCGATCGCGCCTTTCTCGAGCGCCGCGAGGAGGATCGCGGTGTTGCCCAGGCCCGGGCGGTGCTCGGCGGGGGCGCCCGAGGCGCGCGCCGCCTGCACCACGATCTCGCCGAGGATGTACGACTCGGTGAAGCGCTTCGAGCCCACGCGCAGGGGCCCGTCGTCGGCGTGGGCCGGGACGGCGAGCGCGAGGAGAAGGGCCGCGGCGAGGATGGCGCGCATCGCCGCATGATAAGATAGCCCCACGCGCCGATTTGATCGTCAGCTTGCGGGCGCATTAAAAATGCCGCTAAAGCGATCGGACCTGAAAACCCGTTCGCTTTCCGCTGACGGGTTTTTTTGTTGAAGGCCGCCCGGCCGCACACGCCATGGACCAACCGATTTCCGAACGCCCCGCCCGCATCGCCGCCCTCCACCGAGCGCTCGAGCAGCGCATCCTCGTCCTCGACGGCGCCATGGGCACGATGATCCAGCGCCGCGCGCTCGACGAGGCCGCCTTCCGCGGCGAGCGCTTCCGCGCCTGGAAGAAGGACCTGCGCGGCAACAACGACCTGCTGAACCTCACGCGCCCCGACGTGATCCGCGACATCCACGCGGAATACCTCGAGGCCGGCGCCGACATCCTCGAGACCAACACCTTCAACGCGACCGCGATCTCGCAGGCCGACTACGGGCTCGAGGAAATCGCCGCGGAGCTGAACCTCGCCGGCGCGCGCATCGCCCGCGAGGCGGCCGACGCGTGCAGCGCGAGGACGCCGGCGAAGCCGCGCTTCGTCGCCGGCGTGCTGGGGCCGATGAACCGCACGCTCTCGCTCTCCCCCGACGTGAACGACCCGGGTTTCCGCGCCGTCACGTTCGACCAGGTGAAGGACGCGTACGCGGTCGCGGTGCGCGCGCTCGTGGCGGGCGGCGTGGACCTGCTGCTGGTCGAGACCATCTTCGACACGCTGAATGCGAAAGCGGCGCTCTTCGCGATCGACGAGCATTTCGAGGAGACCGGCGCCCGGCTCCCCGTGATGATCTCGGGCACGATCACCGACGCCTCGGGACGCACGCTGTCGGGCCAGACGGTGGAGGCGTTCTGGAACTCGGTGCGCCACGCGCGGCCGCTCTCCGTGGGCTTCAACTGCGCGCTCGGCGCGAAGCAGCTGCGCCCGCACGTCGAGGAGCTCGCGCGCATCGCCGACGTGTACGTTTCCGCGCATCCCAACGCCGGCTTGCCCAACGCGATGGCGGAATACGACGAGCAGCCGTGCGAGACGGCGGGCTTCATCCGCGAGTGGGCCGAGAGCGGCTGGCTCAACATCACCGGCGGCTGCTGCGGCACGACGCCGGACCACATCCGCGCGATCTCCGAGGCGGTGCGCGCCTCGCGGCCGCGCACGGTGCCCAAGGTGGCGCCGATGCTGCGCCTGGCCGGGCTCGAGCCGCTCGACGTGGGCGAGGATTCGCTCTTCGTGAACGTGGGCGAGCGCACCAACGTCACCGGCTCCAAGGCGTTCGCGCGCCTCGTCCTCGCCGGCGACTACGCGCAGGCGCTCTCGGTCGCGCGCCAGCAGGTGGAGAACGGCGCGCAGGTGATCGACGTGAACATGGACGAGGCGATGCTCGACTCGCAGGCGGCGATGACGCGCTTCCTGCAGCTCGTGGCCGCCGAGCCCGACATCGCGCGCGTGCCGATCATGATCGACAGCTCCAAGTGGAGCGTGATCGAGGCGGGGCTCAAGTGCGTGCAGGGCAAGTGCATCGTGAACTCGATCTCGCTGAAGGCCGGCGAGGAGGAGTTCGTCCAGCAGGCGAAGCTCGCGCGCCGCTACGGCGCGGCGGTCGTCGTGATGGCCTTCGACGAGAAGGGCCAGGCCGACACGCTCGAGAGGAAGACCTCGATCTGCGAGCGCTGCTACCGCATCCTCACGGAGAAGGTCGGCTTCCCGCCCGAGGACGTCATCTTCGACCCGAACATCTTCGCGATCGCCACCGGCATCGAGGAGCACAACCGCTACGGCCTCGACTACATCGAGGCGGTGACCTGGATCCATCGCCACCTGCCGCACGCCAGCACCTCGGGCGGCGTCTCGAACCTCTCGTTCTCCTTCCGCGGGAACGACCCGGTGCGCGAGGCGATGCACACGGCGTTCCTCTACCACGCGACGAAGGCCGGCATGACGATGGGGATCGTGAACGCCGGCCAGCTCGGCGTGTACCAGGAGATCCCCAAGGATCTCCTCGAGCGCGTGGAGGACGTGATCCTCAACCGCCGCCCCGACGCGACCGAGCGGCTGGTGGAGTTCGCCGAGAGCTACAAGGCGCAGAAGAAGGACCCGGCGCAGGAGCTGGAGTGGCGCAAGGCGCCGGTGCGCGAGCGCCTGGTGCACGCGCTCGTGAAGGGCATCACCGACTACATCGTCGAGGACACCGAGGAGGCGCGCCTCGCGCACGAGCGGCCGCTGCAGGTGATCGAGGGCCCGCTCATGGACGGCATGAACGTGGTGGGCGACCTCTTCGGCGCGGGCAAGATGTTCCTTCCCCAGGTGGTGAAGTCGGCGCGCGTCATGAAGCAGGCGGTCGCGCACCTCATCCCCTTCATCGAGGAGGAGAAGAAGCGGCTCGGCACCGCGCCCAAGCCCAAGGGCAAGATCGTGATGGCGACCGTGAAGGGCGACGTGCACGACATCGGCAAGAACATCGTGGGCGTGGTGCTCCAGTGCAACAACTTCGACGTGGTGGATCTCGGCGTCATGGTGCCGTCGGAGAAGATCCTCGAGACGGCGCGCAAGGAGAACGCGGATTTCGTCGGGCTCTCGGGGCTCATCACGCCCTCGCTCGAGGAGATGTCGCACGTGGCGAAGGAGATGCAGCGCCTGGGCTTCACCGTGCCGCTCTTGATCGGCGGCGCCACCACCTCGCGCACGCACACGGCGGTGAAGATCGAGCCGCACTACCAGGGGCCGACCGTGTGGGTGCCCGATGCCTCGCGCGCGGTCGGCGTGGCCTCGAGCCTCGCGAGCGAGGAGCAGCGCGAGGCGTACCTGCGCCAGGTGCGCGCCGATTACGTGAAGATCCGCGAGCAGCACTCGCGCAAGAGCGGGCAGAAGAGCGTGAAGCTCGAGGCCGCGCGCGCCAACGCCGTGCGCATCGACTGGGGCTCGTACGCGCCGCCGCGCCCGCGCCAGCTCGGCGTGACGCGGCTTTCCAACTATCCGCTCGAGAAGCTGGTGCCCTTCCTCGACTGGGGCCCGTTCTTCCAGACCTGGGACCTCGCGGGGAGGTATCCGGACATCCTGCAGGACCCGGTGGTCGGCGAGGCCGCGCGCAACGTGTTCCGCGACGGGCAGGCGATGCTCGAGCGCATCGTGAGGGGACGCTGGCTCACGGCGAACGGCGTCTTCGGCCTGTGGCCGGCGAATGCCGCGGGCGACGACATCGAGATCTACGCGGGCGACAAGCGCGACGGCGTGCTCGCCACCTGGCACAACCTGCGCCAGCAGAACGAGAAGCCCGCGGGCAATCCGAACCAGTGCCTCGCCGATTTCGTCGCCCCGCGCGATTCGGGCCTGCCGGATCACATCGGCGCCTTCGCGGTCACCGCCGGGCTCGGCGTGGAGGCGAAGGTGAAGGAGTTCCTCGCGGCGAACGACGACTACTCGGCGATCCTCGTGAAGGCGCTCGCCGACCGCCTGGCCGAAGCCTTCGCCGAGCACCTGCACTGGCTCGTGCGCACGGATTACTGGGGCTACGCCCCGGACGAGAAGCTTTCGAGCGAGGAGCTCGTCGCCGAGAAGTACCGCGGCATCCGTCCCGCGCCCGGCTATCCCGCGTGCCCCGACCACACCGAGAAGGCGGACCTCTTCCGCCTGCTCGACGCGACCGCGAACGCCGGCATCGAGCTCACCGACTCCTTCGCGATGATGCCCCCCGCCTCGGTGAGCGGCTTCTACATCGCGCACCCCGAATCGCGCTACTTCGCCGTCGGCAAGCTGGAGAAGGACCAGGTCGCCGACTACGCCCACCGCAAGGGCATGGACCTCGCCGTGATGGAGCGCTGGCTCGCCTCGATCCTCAACTACTGAAAACCGGGGACAGACCCCATTTTCCAAAGGACGAAACGATGTCATACCTCGTGTCGTTTCGCCCTTTGGAAAATGGGGTCTGTCCCCGGTTTTCTCACAGCGGGAGCACCGGCCATCCCTCCGGCCGGCGCGCGAATTCCAGGAAGGCTTCCGCAAGCCGCTCGCTCTGCGCGATCGCCGCGCGCCAGTAGCGCATGCGGCCCTCGTCGTCGCCGGCGAAGCGCTTGAAGTCGTTGCGGTCGGGGAGCTTGCCCAACGGCAGCGTGGCGAGGTAATCGCGCGAGGGCGAGACCAGCACGACGTTCTCGAGCCACTCGCCGCGCGCACGCCGCCACGGCAGCGCCTTGTCGAGCCAGCCCGGCACGATGCGGTCGGTGAAGTGCGGATAGAGCACGAGCCCCTTCGCCCGGTGCCAGGGCAGATGCAAGTGGTAGTCGACGATGCCGCCGTCCCAGTAGACGCCGGGCGGCGCCTGCGGGATGTTCACGACGCCTTCGAGCACCAGCGGGATCGAGGCCGATGCCATCAGCGCCTCGCCCAGGTTGGAAGGATCGAGCGCCACGACGTGCGTGTGGAACGCGTCGAAGCGGATCACCGCATGGGGCTCGGCGGCGGCGATGTCGCCTCCCGCCAGGAAGGGGGGACGCTCGCGCGGGTCGTGGAAGAGCGTGCGGTCGATGAAGCGCGCGAGGTGGCGCCGTCCCAGCGCGTTGGCCATCGCCGCCATGCCGAAACCCACCGGCGTCGTCCACGACGAGTCGCGCGTGAGCGGCCAGCGCCCGCGCACGGCGAGGATGTGCAGGCGGTACGCCGGGCTCGAGAGCACCTCCGCCTCGCGGCAGGCGAACAGCTCGGCGAGCGTCTCGCGCGCGCATTGCGACACGAAGCGCGCGCTCGGCCGCGGCGGGTAGCACTGCGCGACGTACAGTCGCGCGAAGTCGGCGAGCGCGGGCACCGGGTCGCGGCGGCACGCGGCGGCGAAGCGCCACGCGCCGATCGATGCGCCGACGAGGTGGCGCACGCGCGGCGCCGACGGCAGCCATTCGCCGAAGATCGCGCGGTCGAGCGCCGCGATGCCGAGCCCCTTCGGGCCGCCCGCCGCGCCGGGGACGATCTCGATGTCGGCGGGATCGAGGCCCGCCTCGCGGATCCGGGCGAGGGCGCGCGCACCGGCGCGCAGGGTCAGGACTCGCTGCGGCTGCATGGGGTCGGACGCAAATTGCTTAGAATGCCGGGCTGCGAATCATCGCATGCCATTCCGTCTTCCTTCCTCGATCCTCCTCCATGTCCCGACTCTTCTCGCCGCTCACGCTCCGCTCCGTCACCTTCCCCCACCGCGTCTTCGTCTCGCCGATGTGCCAGTACTCGAGCGAGGATGGCATGCCCAACGACTGGCATCTCGTGCACCTCGGCAGCCGCGCGATCGGCGGCGCCGCGCTCGTCTGCGTCGAGGCGAGCGGGGTCTCTCCCGTCGGCCGCATCACGCCCTGGGATGCCGGCATCTGGTCGGATGCGCACGCGAAGGCGTGGAAGCCCGTCGCCGACTTCATCCGTCGCCACGGCGCGGTGCCCGCGATGCAGCTCGCGCATGCGGGGCGCAAGGCCTCGTGCGCGAAGCCTTGGGAAGGCGGCAAGCCCCTCGCGCCGGCCGAGGGCGGCTGGCAGACGCTCGGGCCCAGCGCCATCCCCTTCGGCGACTACCCGCCGCCGCGCGAGATGACGAAGGACGAGATCCGGGCGACGGTGGAAGCGTTCGCGCAGGGCGCGCGCCACGCCCTCGCCGCGGGCTTCGACGTCGTGGAGGTCCACGGCGCGCACGGCTACCTCCTGCACAACTTCTGCTCGCCGCTGTCCAACCAGCGCACGGACGAGTACGGCGGCTCCTTCGACAACCGCGTGCGATTCCCGCTCGAGGTGTCGCGCGCCGTGCGCGCGGTGTGGCCGCAGGACAAGCCCGTGTTCTACCGCGTCTCCGCCACGGAATGGGCCGAGGGCGGATGGGACCTCGCGCAATCGATCGAGCTCGCGCGGCGGCTGAAGGCGGTCGGCATCGACATGATCGACTGCTCGAGCGGCGGCAACATCCACCACGCGAAGATCCCTTCGGAGCCCGGCTACCAGGTGCCCTTCGCCGCCGCGATCCGGCGCGAGGCGCAGATTCCCACGATCGCCGTGGGCCTGATCTCCGACGCGGTGCAGGCCGAGCAGATCGTCGCCCTCGACGAGGCCGACGCCGTGTGCCTCGCCCGCGCCATGCTGCGCGATCCGTACTGGGCGCGCCACGCGGCCAAGACGCTCGACGTCGACCTGCCCTGGCCCGACCAGTACAAGCGCGCCGACGTCGGACCGCTAGGAAAATAGGGGCTCGGACCCCATCAATTCGGCGGCCTTCTCCGCGATCATGATCACCGGCGCGTTGGTGTTGCCGGAGACGATGGTGGGCATGATGGAGGCGTCGACCACGCGCAGCCGCTCGACGCCGCGCACGCGAAGCTGCGGATCGACCACGGCCGCCGCGTCGGCCCCCATGCGGCAGGTGCCCGCGGGATGGAAGATGGTCTGCCCGTAGCGGCGCGCGAAGTCGAGGAGCGCCTCGTCGTCTTGCGCGTCCGGGCCCGGCCGGTGCTCCTCGACGAGGTACGGCGCGAGCGCGCGCGTCGCGGCGAGCCGGCGCGCGTAGCGCACCGATTCGATCGCGTAGCGCCGGTCGGTGTCGTCGGAGAGGTAGTTCGGGCGGATCGCCGGCGCGCGCATCGGATCGGCGGAGGCGATGCGGATCGTGCCGCGCGAATGCGGGCGAAGCTGGCACACCGAGAACGTGCATCCCGGCCAGGGATGCGGCGCCCCGCCCGCGACATCCGCCGAGAGCGTCGCGAAGTGGAACTGGATGTCGGGCGTCGCCGCGTCGGGCATGAGCCGCGCGAAGAGGCCGCCCTGGTTGATGCCCACCGCGAGCGGGCCTCGGCGCCACAGCAGGAACTCGAGCCCGATGCGCACCTTGCCGAAGAGCGTGCGAAGCTCGTCGTTCGTGGTGATGGGCTTCGAGACGCGGTAGATGAGGCGGATCTGCAGGTGGTCCTGCAGGTTCTCGCCCACGCCCGGGAGATCCGCCACCACGGCGATCCCGTGCTCCCGCAGGAGCGAAGCCGGCCCTACGCCGGAAAGCTGCAGGAGCTGCGGGCTCTGCACGGCCCCCGCGGCGAGCACCACCTCGCCCGCCGCATGCACGGTCTCGCGCTTGCCGTCGCGGACGTACTCGACGCCCACCGCGCGCGTCCCCTCGAAGAGCACGCGCGTCGCGTGCGCCCCGGTGCGCACCTCGAGATTCGGCCGTCCCCGCGCCGGACGCAGGTAGCCCACCGCCGTGCTGCAACGCAGCCCATGCCGCGTGAAGAGCTGGTAATACCCCACGCCCTCCTGGCGCGCGCCGTTGAAGTCGTCGTTGCGCGGCACGCCCAGCTCCCGCGCGCCCGCGATGATCGCCTCCATGAGCTCGTGCGGGCGGCCGATGTCGGAGCACCATTGCGGGCCGTCGGCGCCGTGCCACTCGTTCGCGCCGCGCGTGTTGTGCTCCATCCGCCGGAAGAGCGGCAGCACGTCCTCCCACGCCCAGCCGTCGTTGCCCTGCGCGGCCCACGCGTCGTAGTCCTCGCGCTGCCCGCGCACGTAGATGAGGCCGTTGATCGAGCTCGAGCCGCCGAGCCCGCGCCCGCGCGGCCAGTAGAGCTTGCGCCCCTGCATTCCGGGATCGGGCTCGGTCTCGAAGCGCCAGTTGTAGCGCGGGTGGAACATCGTCTTGCCGTAGCCGATCGGCACGTGGATCCACGGATAGCGATCGGGCGGGCCGGCTTCCAGCAGCAGCACGCGGCGGCGCGGGTCGGCCGAGAGGCGATTGGCGAGGACGCAGCCGGCCGTGCCGCCGCCGACGATGACGAAGTCGAAGGTCGTGGGATTCATTCGCGAAGACGCCGCGATTGCGGCATTGCGGGTTTGTGTCTAGCATAGCCTCGCCATCCCCGCCCGCACAATTAACACGCCTTATCGAAGAGCGCGACGCGCGGGCGTCCCATGCCGGAAAACAACGAGAGGAGGAGCACCATGCAGTTGAAATCGTGGCGCGGGCTCGCCGCGCTCGCGGTGGGCGCGTTGCTGTTCAGTTCGGCGGCGAACGCCCAGCAGAAATGGACTTTCCGCATCCAGACCGCCGTTCCCGCGGCGAGCGTGTACTACGAGCTCCTCAAGCATTTCGGCGAGCGCGTCGAGAAGATGTCCGGCGGGCGGTTGAAGACCGAGGTGCTGCCCGACGGCGCGGTGGTCTCCGCCTTCGAGATCCTCGACGCCGTGGACAAGGGCGTGGTCGAGGGCGGCTTCGCGTGGACGCACTACTGGTCGGGCAAGAACCCGGCCGCGGGCCTCTTCAGCAACCCGATGGCGGGCGCCGGCGTGGGCCTCGACCAGATCTCGCACATGGCCTGGCTCTACGAGGGCGGCGGCAACGAGCTCTACCAGAAGCTCTTCACCGACGTGCTCAAGGTGAACGTGAAGGCGTTCATGATCCAGCCCATGGGGCCCGATCCCCTCGGCTGGTTCAAGCGCCCGATCAAGAGCACCGCCGACTTCAAGAAGTTCAAGTACCGCGCCCCGCCCGGCATCACCGGCGAGATCTTCAAGGAGATGGGCGTGTCCGCGGTGGCGCTTCCGGGCGGCGAGATCGTGCCCGCGGCGCAGCGCGGCACCATCGACGCGGCGGAGTGGATCGGCCCGGCGGACGACCTCAACCTGGGCCTGCAGACGATCTGGAAGTACTACTACCTCCAGGGCCTGCACCAGTCCACCGACGTGGGCGACCTCTACATCAACGGCGACTTCTGGAAGAAGCTCCCGCCCGACATCCAGGAGATCGTGAAGACCGCCGCGATGGCCTCGATCGCCGAGACCTACATGTACAACGTGGCGAAGAACGCCCGGGCCATCGTGAAGCTGCGCGACCAGTACCACGTGCAGGTGCTCGATACCCCCAGCGACTTCTTCCCGGAGTTCGTGCGCGCGACCAACGTGGTGCTCGACCGCTACGCGGCGAAGGACGCGTACTTCAAGGAGGTGCTCGACTCGCAGCGCAATTTCGCTCGCGTGGCGGTCCCCTACTGGACGAAGATCCTCGACCTCTACTCGAAGCTCGGCCACGCGGCGCTGGAGAACAGCGTCATCGCGCCGAAGAAGTAACCGCGCGCATCGACGCGCAAGAGGGCGCGCAGGGGCGCCCTCTTTTTTTGCCCGCTCGTTGCCGCGGGCGCCGCGAAGGGAGGAAGCAAGCATGACGCAAGCAACCGCCACCGGGACGCTCGCCGCGATCCGCATCCTGGACGGCCTGAGCGAGTGGACCGGGCGCCTGGTCTCCTGGCTCATCATCCCCATGGTGGCGAGCCTCGTCTACGAGGTGACCGCGCGCTACGTGTTCGACGCGCCGACGGTGTGGGCGTACGACATGACGTTCATGCTCTACGGCACGTTCTTCATGGTGGGCGCGGCGTACACGCTGAAGCACAAGGGCCACATCCGCACCGACTCCTTCTACGGCGGCTGGTCGCCGCGCACGCAGGGCTGGGTCGACGTCGCCTGCTACCTCGTGTTCTTCTTCCCGCCGCTCATCGCCTTCCAGGTCGTCACCTGGGACTACTTCGTGCGCTCGTGGCAGCAGAGCGAGCGGATCATGACCAGCCCCTGGATGCCGATCGTCTATCCCTTCAAGGGCATGATGCCGCTCGCCACCCTGCTCCTGCTCCTGCAGGGCGTCTCGGAGTTCCTGAAGAGCGTGCACGCTGCGGTGAAGGGAGAGTGGCCATGAGCCC
>DASUXK010000446.1:0-8836 GCA_036377935.1 Usitatibacter sp. | reverse complement strand
ATCCTTCGTAGAGGGCGAGCGTCGAGGCGGTCTCCTCGAGCCGGGGGTTCTCCCGATCCTGCGCGCGGGCGAGCACGCCGCCGGAAGTCTCCGTCTCGTAGGCCTTCGGCGTGGGGGCCGCCGGTCGCGAGGACGGCCTGGCCGCTTGCACCGGCACCTTCATCGCCTGCTGTTTCGACTGGCCCGCGCACGGCCCCTCCTGGTAGGTGACCTTGCCGGCGTGGTCGGTGCACTTGTTGATGGCCTGCGCATCGAGCGCGGCGAGCGCGAGCGCGGCCGCGGCGAGGCAGCGGGCCGCGCGCCTCATGGGCGCTTCCCGATCGGCACGAACGGCAGGTTCTCCGGGCCGGTGTAGTTGGCCGAGGGCCGGATGATCTTGCCGTCCATGCGCTGCTCGATCACGTGCGCGGCCCATCCCGAGGTGCGCGAGATCACGAAGAGCGGCGTGAACATCGCGGTCGGCACGCCCATCATGTGGTAGCTGGTGGCGCTGTACCAGTCGAGGTTCGGGAACATCTTCTTCTCGCGCCACATGACTTCCTCGACGCGCGCCGAGATGTCGAAGAGCTTCATGTTCTTCGCGTCCTTCGAGAGGTCGCGCGCGACTTCCTTGATGATCTGGTTGCGCGGATCCGCCACCGTGTAGACCGGGTGGCCGAAGCCGATGATCACCTGCTTCTCGCCGAGGCGCTTCACGATGTCGCGCTCGGCTTCGTCCGGCGTGTCGTAGCGGCCGATGGTGTCGAAGGCGAACTCGTTGGCGCCGCCGTGCTTCGGCCCCTTGAGCGCGCCGATCGCGCCGGTGATCGCCGAGTGCATGTCCGAGCCCGTGCCGGCGATCACGCGCGCGGTGAACGTGGAGGCGTTGAACTCGTGCTCGGCGTAGAGGACGAGCGAGGTGTGCATCGAGCGCACCCAGAGCGGCGAGGGCTTGCGTCCGTGCAGCAGGTGCAGGAAGTGGCCGCCGATCGAATCGTCGTCGGTCTCGACGTCGATGCGCCGGCCCGAGTGGGAGTAGTGGTACCAGTAGAGCAGCATCGAGCCGAAGGAGGCCATGAGGCGATCGGCGATGTCGCGCGCCTCGGCCACCTTGTGCGCCTCCGGCTCGGGGAGCACCGAGCCCAGCGTCGAGCAGGCGGTGCGCATCACGTCCATCGGATGCGTGCTCGCCGGGATGGATTCGAGCACCGATTGCACCGCCTTGGGCACGCCGCGCAGTCCCGCGAGCTTCTCCTTGTACGCGCGGAGCTCGGCCACGTTCGGAAGCTTCCCGTGGACGAGGAGGTAGGCGATCTCCTCGAACTCGCATTGCTGGGCGACGTCGAGGATGTCGTAGCCGCGGTAGTGCAGGTCGTTGCCGGTGCGCCCGACGGTGCACAGCGCGGTGTTGCCCGCGAGCACGCCGGAGAGCGCGACGGATTTCTTGGGCTTGGGGGTGGTGGCCGGGGCCTCTGCTGCCTGGGACATGGGTTCGTCTCCCTTCACTTCGATTTCGCGAACAGCGCGTCGAGCTTGCGCTCGTAGTCGTGGTAGCCGAGGTAGCGGTAGAGGTCGTCGCGGGTCTGCATCGTGCCGAGGACATCCTTCTGCGTGCCCCTGGCGCGCAGCGTTTCGTAGACGGCGAGCGCCGCCGCGTTCATCGCGCGGAAGGCCGACAGCGGATAGAGGGCGATGTCCACGCCCGCGGCGCGCAGCTCCTCGAGCGCGAAGAGCGGGGTCTTGCCGAACTCGGTGATGTTGGCGAGGACGGGAACCTTCACGGCCTGCTTGAACTCGCGGTACATCGCGAGATCGGTGACCGCCTCGGGGAAGATGCCGTCGGCGCCCGCCTCGACGCACGCGAGCGCGCGCTCGATGCCGCGCTCGAGCCCTTCGGAGGCGATCGCGTCGGTGCGAGCCATGACGAAGAACGCGCGATCGGTGCGCGCATCCACGGCCGCCTTGATGCGGTCGACCATCTCTTCCTTCGAGACGAGCTCCTTGCCCGGCCGGTGGCCGCAGCGCTTGGCGCCCACCTGGTCCTCGATGTGCATGGCGGCCGCGCCCGCCTTGACGAGCGACTTCACGGTGCGCGCCACGTTGAAGGCGCTCGCGCCGAAGCCGGTGTCCACGTCCACGAGGAGCGGCAGGTCGCACGCGTCGGTGATGCGCCTCACGTCGGTGAGGACGTCGTCGAGGTTGGAGATGCCGAGGTCGGGCATGCCGAGGGAGCCCGCGGCCACCCCGCCGCCCGAGAGGTAGATGGCGCGATAGCCGCTCGCCTTCGCGAGGATCGCGTGGTAGGCGTTGATCGCGCCGGGCACCTGCAGCGGCTTTTCTTCCTTCAACGCCTGCCTGAACTTTTCACCTGCGGTCATTTTTCGCTTCGCCTTCGATCAAATCGGAAACACGGAGGGCACGGAGGACACGGAGAAACCTCGCGGCAGGGAGATTCGGATGGAATATTGTAGGCGCTCCGCGCCGCGGCCCTCACCACCCGGCCTCGAGCTTCGCGATGAGGTCCGACATCGCGAGCAGCCGGCGCGCGGCGCGCACGTGGTGGCCTTCGACCAGGCGCCCGTTCACGACCACCGTGCCCCTTCCCGCGTGGTGCGCGCGGTCGAGCGCATCGATCACCTCGTTGGCGGCCGCGATCTCGTGCGGCTTGGGCGTGAACGCGTCGTTGCAGTAGGGGAGCTGGTAGGGGTGCACGAGGCTCTTGCCGTCGTAGCCGAGGTCGCGCGCCAGGCGGCAGCCGTACTCGAACGATTGCATGTCCTTCAAGTCGGTCGAGATCCCGTCCACCACCGCGCGGTCGTGGGCGCGGCCGGCGAGGAGCACGTGCGACAGGCTGTAGAGCAGGGCGGTGCGGTCGGGCGTGCGCCGCCCGTGCAGCTGGTTCAGCAGGTCCGAGGTGGCGAGCACCATGCAGGCGATGCGCTCGGATGCCGCGGCGATCTCCTCGGCGCGCAGCACGCCGAGCGGGCTCTCGATCATCACCATGATCGGAAGGTGCTTCCCGCCCGCCGCATCGAGGGCCGCGATCGCCTCGTCGACATCCGCGCGCGACTCGATGTTGGGGAAGAGCACGGCATCCACGCCCGCGGTGGCCACCGCCTTCACGTCGTCGGGGCCCCACGGCGAATCGAGGTCGTTCACGCGCACCACCACCTCGCGCCGGCCATAGCCGCCCGCGAGCACCGCCTCGCACACGGCGCGGCGCGACTCGACCTTCTTCTCGACCAGGATCGGGTCGCCGAGGTCGAGGATCACCGAATCCACGCGCAGCGTCCGGGCCTTGTGGAGGTACCGGGTGTTGCATCCGGGGACGTAGAGCATGGACCGGCGGGGCCGGTAGTAGGCGTTCATTCGGCGCAAGCCTTTGAATCGCCGGGCCAATGGGTTGATCGCTGCGTCCGGCGAAACCTCTATCTTATATAAGACCGACGCGAAAAGCTATGATACGATGGCTTCGTGATGAAGAAAGACGCCCGAGCCGCGCCCCGCGCCCCCGCGGGTCCCCGCATGCGCCCCGCCTTCCGGCCGCTCTACGAGCAGATCAAGATCCTGCTCACGCAGAGCCTCGTTTCCGGCGAGTGGAAGCCCGGCGAGGCGATTCCCTCGGAGATCGATCTCGCGTCGCGCTATCGCGTGAGCCAGGGCACGGTGAGGAAGGCGATCGACGAGCTCGCCGCCGAGCACATCCTCGTGCGGCGCCAGGGCAAGGGCACCTTCGTCGCCTCGCATTGCGAGCCCTCGTACCAGTACCGGTTCCTGCGCGTGATGCCCGATTCGGGCGAGAAGCTGCATCCGCAGAATCTCTTCTTCGCCCTCGAGCGCGGCAAGGCGCACGGCGAGAGCGCGGGCGCGCTGGGCCTCAAGGCGGGGGCGCCGGTGCTCGCGTTCAAGCGCGTGATGTCCTTCGCCGGGCGCCCCATGATCTTCGACGAGATCGTGCTCGACGCGCGGCAGTTCCCGGGCATGACGCTCGCGGAGCTCGAGGAATTCGGCGGCTCCGTCTACAGCTTCTACGAGTCGGTCTTCGGCGTGCGCATGATCCGCGCCGAGGAGCGGCTGCGCGCGGTGCCGGCCGATTCGGTGGCCGCCGCGCACCTCAAGGTGGCGAAGGGCACGCCGCTCCTTTCCGTGGACCGCGTGGCCTTCACGTATGGCGACAAGCCGGTGGAGTGGCGCCGCGGATTGTGCCGCACCGACGGCTACTCCTACTTCAACGAGCTCAGCTGAGTTGGGCCCCTGCAAGCTAACCGAGCTAGAATCGATGATCGCCGGGAAGGAAACAACAACATGAGCGCCGCGCCGAAACCGCGACCGAAGTACTACGAGTTCAACCTCGCGCACCACTGGCCTCCGGCGGTCCTGTCGATCTTCCACCGCATCACCGGGGCGCTGCTCTTCTTCCCGCTGCTGCCGCTGCTCCTCTGGATGCTGCAGTCGTCGCTGGGAAGCGAGGAGGGATATGCCCGCTGGCGCGACCTCTTCTCCCATCCCCTGGCGAAGCTCGCCGTGATCGCGGCCGCCTGGTTCTACGCGCACCACTTCTTCGCCGGGCTGCGCTACCTCATCCTCGACATGCACTTCTGGGTGGGCAAGCCCGCCGCCCGCGCCTCGGCGCTCGCCGTCTTCGCGCTGGGCGCGCTCGCCGCCCTCGTCGTCGCGGGGTGCGTATGGTGAGGCACGGCTACGCGAAGAACCCGGTCGGCGCGCACTACGGCACCGGCAACTGGCTCGTCCAGCGCTTCAGCGCGCTGGTGATGGCGGTCTACACGGTGATCGCCGTTCCCTACATCCTCTGGCGCTCGCCCGCCTCCTACGCCGAGTGGAAGGCGCTCTTCTCCGGCGGCTTCTTCCGGCTGGCGACGATGCTCGCCCTGGCGGCGCTCATCTGGCACGCCTGGATCGGCATGCGCGACATCCTCATCGACTACGCCCACCACTACGCGCTGCGCCTCGCCACGCAGGCCGCGGTCGCGATCGTGCTGGCGTTCTACCTCATCTGGGCCTTCTCGATCTTCTGGGGGGCGCCGCGATGACGCTTCCCGTCCGCAGGTTCGACGCGGTGATCGTGGGCGCGGGGGGCTCGGGCATGCGCGCTTCCCTGGAGCTCGCGAACGCGGGGCTCCGGGTGGCGGTGCTCTCGAAGGTCTTCCCCACGCGATCGCACACGGTGGCCGCGCAGGGCGGCATCGGCGCGGCGCTCGCCAACATGGGCGAGGACCACTGGATCTGGCACATGTACGACACGATCAAGGGCTCCGACTACCTCGGGGACCAGGACGCGATCGAGTACATGTGCCGCGCGGCGCCCGAGCTGGTGTTCGAGCTGGAGCACTTCGGCATGCCGTTCGACCGCAACGAGAACGGCACGATCTACCAGCGGCCCTTCGGCGGGCACTCGGCGAACTTCGGCGAGAAGTCGGTGCAGCGCAGCTCGTGCGCCGCGGACCGCACCGGCCACGCGATGCTGCACACGCTCTACCAGCGCAACGTCATGGCCAGGACGCAGTTCTTCGTCGAGTGGATGGCGCTGGATCTCATCCGCGACGCCGAGGGGCGCGTGCTCGGCGTGACGGCGCTCGAGATGGAGAGCGGCGAGATCTGCATCTTCCACGCGAAGGCGACGCTCTTCGCCACGGGCGGCGCGGGACGCATCTTCCATTCGTCCACCAACGCGTTCATCAACACCGGCGACGGCCTCGGCATGGCGGCGCGCGCCGGGCTGCCGCTCGAGGACATGGAGTTCTGGCAGTTCCACCCGACGGGCGTCGCGGGCGCGGGCGTGCTCATCACCGAGGGCGTGCGCGGCGAGGGCGGCTACCTCCTGAACAACGACGGCGAGCGCTTCATGGAGCGCTACGCGCCGACCATGAAGGACCTCGCCTCGCGCGACGTGGTCTCCCGCGCCATGGCCACCGAGATCAAGGAAGGCCGCGGCGTGGGCGAGCACGCCGACCACGTGCTCCTCAAGCTCGACCACCTGGGCCTCGAGACCATCGAGAAGCGGCTGCCGGGCATCCGCGAGATCGCGATCAAGTTCGCGAACGTGGACCCGGTGAAGGACCCGATCCCGGTCGTGCCGACGGTGCACTACCAGATGGGCGGCATCCCCACCAACTTCCACGGCGAGGTGGTGCTGTGGGACGGCGCCCGCGACGTGCCCGTGCCCGGCTTCTACGCGGCGGGCGAGTGCGGCTGCGCCTCGGTGCACGGCGCCAACCGCCTCGGCACCAACTCGCTCACCGACCTGCTCGTCTTCGGCCGCAGCGCCGGGCGCGCGATGATCGCGTACATCCGCGCCCAGGGCGAGGCGATGCCCGAGCTGCCGCGCGACGCGGGCGAGGCGTCGCGCGCGCGCGTCTCGCGCCTGGATTCGCAGGCGAACGGCGAGGACGTGAACGAGGTGAGGAGCGAGATCCAGCGCACCATGCAGGCGCACTGCGGCGTCTTCCGCTTTCCCGACCTCCTCGCGCAGGGCGTGGAGAAGATCCGCGCGATCTCCGAGCGCGCGAAGCGCACGCAGATCAGGGACAAGTCGAAGGTCTTCAACACGGCGCGGGTGGAGGCCCTCGAGCTCGACAACCTCATGGAAGTCGCGCGCGCCTCGATGGTGAGCGCCGCGGCGCGCGAGGAGAGCCGGGGAGCCCACGACCGCGCGGACTTCCACAAGCGCGACGACGTGAACTGGCTCAAGCACACGCTCTGGGTCCGCGACGGCGACCGGCTCGCCTACAAGCCCGTGCACCTGAAGCCCCTCACCGTCGAGACGTTCGAGCCGAAAGCCCGGGTCTACTGAACATGAAATTCCGCATCCAGCGCTACAACCCCGAAAAGGACGCCAAGCCGTACTTCCAGGACTACGACCTGGACATCGGCCCCTCGGACCGCATGCTCCTCGATGCGCTCGTGCGCATCAAGGCGCTCGACGACTCGCTTTCGCTGCGCCGCTCGTGCCGCGAGGGCGTGTGCGGATCCGACGCGATGAACATCAACGGCAAGAACGGCCTCGCCTGCACGACCAACCTCAAGTCGCTCAAGGAGCCGATCGAGCTGCGGCCGCTGCCGGGCCTGCCCGTGATCCGCGACCTCATCGTGGACATGACGCAGTTCTTCGCGCAGTACCATTCCGTGAAGCCCTACGTGATCGACGACCAGCCGCCGCCGGAGCGCGAGCGCCTGCAGTCGCCGAAGGAGCGCGAGGAGCTCGACGGCCTCTACGAATGCATCCTGTGCGCGTGCTGCTCGACGGCGTGCCCGAGCTTCTGGTGGAACCCGGACAAGTTCGTCGGCCCCGCGGGGCTGCTGCAGGCCTACCGCTTCATCGCCGACAGCCGCGACACCGCGACCAACGAGCGCCTCGACAACCTCGAGGACCCGTACCGCCTCTTCCGCTGCCACACGATCATGAACTGCGTCGACGTGTGCCCGAAGGGGCTCAATCCCTCGCTCGCCATCAGCAAGATCCGCACGCTGCTCGCGAAGAGGGCGGTGTAGCGCGCGATGGACGCGAGGGCCCTGGAGCGGCTGCGTTGGAGGAGCCGCCGCGGGTTGCTGGAGCTGGACCTGGTCTTCGACCGCTTCTGGGCGGGGCCGGGCGCGGGATTGGACGAGGACGAGGCGGCGGCGCTCGAGGACCTGCTGGAGCTGCCGGACAACGACCTCCTCGACGTCGTGATGGGCAGGGCCGAATCCCCGGAGCCGCGGCTGCGGGGCGTGGTGGACAAGCTGCGCGCGTCATGAGCGCGCGGGGAAAGAGCGAGCGAGACATGGAAGCGAAAGGCAAGGCGGCACTCAACTACGACGCCGACAAGAAGCTGGATTTCCCGACCTACTCCGGGACGATCGGCCCGGACGTGATCGACATCCGCGCCCTCTACGGCAAGACCGGGATGTTCACCTACGACCCGGGCTTCCTGTCGACCGCGAGCTGCGCTTCCAGCATCACCTACATCGACGGCGACGAGGGCGTGCTCCTCTACCGCGGCTACCCGATCGAGCAGCTCGCGGTGCACTGCGACTTCCTCGAGGTCGCCTACCTGCTGCTCTTCGGGGAGCTGCCGACGAAGGAGCAGAAGGACACGTTCTGCAACACCGTCGCGCACCACACCATGGTGCACGAGCAGCTCGCGCGCTTCTACTCGGGCTTCCGGCGCGACTCGCACCCGATGGCGGTGCTCGTGGGCGTGGTGGGCGCGCTGTCGGCCTTCTACCACGACTCGCTCGACATCAACAACCCGTCGCACCGCGAGATCTCGGCCTTCCGCCTGATCGCCAAGATGCCGACCATCGTGGCGATGGCCTACAAGTACAACGTCGGCCAGCCGTTCATGTACCCGAAGAACGACCTCTCCTACACGGCGAACTTCATGCGCATGATGTTCGGCGTGCCGGCCGAGGAGTACGAGGTGAACGACGTGCTCGTGCGCGCGCTGGACCGCATCTTCATCCTGCACGCCGACCACGAGCAGAACGCCTCCACCTCGACCGTGCGCCTGGCCGGCTCCTCGGGCGCCAATCCCTTCGCGTGCATCTCCTCCGGCATCGCGTGCCTGTGGGGTCCCGCCCACGGCGGCGCGAACGAGGCGGCGCTGCAGATGCTGATCGACCTGCAGGCGCAGGGCGGCGTGGCGAAGATCGGCGAGTTCATCAAGCAGGTGAAGGACAAGAACTCGCACGTGAAGCTGATGGGCTTCGGCCACCGCGTCTACAAGAACTACGACCCGCGCGCCAAGCTCATGCAGGAAACGACGCGCGAGGTCCTTGCGGCGGTCGGCGCGGAGAACGACCCGCTCCTGCCTCTCGCGATGGCGCTCGAGAAGATCGCCCTCGAGGACGAATACTT
>DASUXK010000445.1:0-11855 GCA_036377935.1 Usitatibacter sp. | reverse complement strand
GGATGGCTCCCTCTCCCCTGGGAGAACGGATGGCTCCCTCTCCCCTGGGAGAACGGATGGCTCCCTCTCCCCTGGGAGAGGGCCGGGGAGAGGGTCCGATCTATCCACCATCCTCCTCACTCTCGAATCGCAAGGAAGAATCCTCCGCGGCCGTTTCACCCCCGGCGCTCGCGACATCGAATGGTGCGACCGCCGCCTCCTCGCGCGCATCCACCGCTACACGATCTCGCGCCTGCGCGCCGAGATCGAGCCGGTCGCCGCGGCCGACTTCCTGCGCTTCCTCACGCACTGGCAACACGTCGCGGGCGAGGACGCGGTGCGCGGCGCCGAAGGCGTGCTGGCGGTCGTCGAGCAGCTCGAGGGCTTCGAGCTTCCCGCGATCGCCTGGGAGCACGACGTCCTTCCCGCGCGCGTCGCCGACTACGGCGCCGAGCAGCTCGACCGCCTCTGCTACAGCGGCCGCGTCGCCTGGGGGCGCCTCAGCGCCGGCACCCGGGCGCCCCTCAGGACCTCCCCGATCGCTCTCCTGATGCGGCAAGCGGCGCATGCCGTCATTCCCGAGCCGTCGGGAAGCCCATCCCTCAGCCGCGAAGCCACCGCCGTCCTCACCGCCCTCGCGCAACGCGGCGCCTCCTTCTTCCACGAGCTCGTCGCGGCGACCGGCCTCCTTCCCGCCCTCGTCGAGCGCGCGCTCGCCGAGCTCGCCGGCGCCGGCCTCGCCACCGCCGACGGCTTCGCCGGCCTGCGCGCCCTCCTCGCGCGCCAGGACAAGCGCCGCCACCTCATCGAAGCGGCAGGGCGCTGGTCCTTGTTCGCCCGCGGCGACGCGTCGATCGAATCCACCGCTCGCACGCTCCTCGAGCGCTACGGCATCGTCCTGCGCTCGCTCCTCGCCCGCGAATCGAACCTCCCGCCCTGGCGCGACCTCGTGCGCGTGTATCGCACGCTCGAGGCGCGCGGCGAGATCCGCGGCGGGCGCTTCGTCGCCGGGTTCGGCGGCGAGCAGTTCGCGGCGCCCGACGCGGTGGGAAGGCTTCGCGCGGTGCGCAAGGCGGAGAGGACCGGCGAGCGTGTCGTGCTCTCGGCCGCGGACCCGCTGAACCTCGTCGGCATCCTCACGCCCGGCTCGCGGGTTCCCGCGGTCTACACGAACCGGCTGCTGCTCGAGGACGGCCTGCCCGTCGCCGCGCTCGAAGGAGGCGAGCTGCGCCGGCTCGCCGCGACGAAGGCCGGCGACGAGGAGCTGCGCACGCTCCTCGCGCGCCGCGCGCCGCGCCACGGATTGCAGCAGCACCTGCGCATGCCGACCGCCCGCGAGGCGAAGGCGCTCGCCAACCGCGTAGTGCACTAGCACGCCGGATCCGGGGTGCGCGCGAAAATTCCCGAGCGGGAGGCAATCGCGCGCGGTTAGAATGGCCGTGCCGCCCGAAAGTCCGGGCGCCGCCGATTCCTCCTCCCTCTCGCAAGATGACCCGCCTTCCTTCCCGCAGCCTCCTTCGCGGCGGCGCCGCGACCATCGTCCTGGTCGTCCTCGTCGCGATCCTCGCCGCGCTCGCCGCCGGCGCCTGGTACTTCCGCGCGCGACTCGAGTCGCAGCCGCCGACGATCACGCTGTCGTCGCAGGCCGACGTCCTCGGCGCGGCCCCCCTCGAGATCGACGTCGCCGACGCCGGGGCGGGGCTTCGCTCCGTCACCGCGGTGATCTCGCAGGCGGGGACGGACCATCCCCTCGCCGCCGAGCAGTTCGCCCGACCCGTGCCCGCGAAGAAGATCGCCTTCAGCCTCGCGAAGGTCTCCGGGCTCAAGGAAGGGCCGGCCGTGCTGCGCGTCGCCGCGCGCGACGCGTCGCTCTGGCACCTGGGCGCCGGCAACGAGGCCGCGCTCGAGAAGAGCATCACCATCGACGTGACGCCGCCCGTGATCCAGCTCGTGGAGGACGACCGCTACGTGAACTTCGGCGGCGTGGGCGCCATCGTCTACAAGGTCTCGGCCGACACGGCGAAGACCGGCGTGAAGGTCGGGAGCCACTACTTCCCCGGCTTCCCGGACGTGGCCGCGGGCGGCCCCGGCGCCATCTTCGCGCTCTTCGCGCACGCCTACGACGTCGATCCCCACGACCGCGCCACCGTCGTCGCCACGGACCGCGCCGGCAACACGCAGGAGATGCGGCTGCCGTACGAGCTCAAGAACGTGAAGTACAAGAAGAGCACGATCGCCATCTCGGAGCGCTTCTTCCAGACCAAGGTCGTGCCGCTCCTCACCGACGTCTCGAAGCGCAACGGCTCGGTGAAGGAGGTCTTCGTCGCCGTGGACCACGACGTGCGCAAGCAGAACGAGGACAAGATCGCCGAGGTGACCTCGAAGGCCACGCCGAAGCCGCTGTGGAGCGGCGCCTTCGCGCAGCTCAGCAACTCGAAGGTGGAGGCGAATTTCGCCGACCAGCGCACGTACACCTACAACGGCGAGCCCATCGACACCGCGTTCCACCTGGGCTACGACCTCTCGGTCACGAAGCACTACCCGATCGAGGCGGCCAACAGCGGGACCGTCGCCTTCACCGGCTTCCTCGGCCTCTACGGCAACGCCATCATCATCGACCACGGCCTCGGCCTCTTCACGCTCTACGGCCACTGCAGCCAGATCGACGTGAAGCCCGGCGAGCACGTGGAGAAGCGCCAGGTGATCGGCCGCACCGGCGAGACCGGCTTCGCCGGCGGCGACCACCTCCACTTCGGCGTCTACCTCGACGGCGTCGCCGTGCTGCCCGTGGAGTGGTGGGACGGCAAGTGGATCAAGGACAACATCGCCCCGAAGCTGAAAAGCTGAGGGTCACCTCTCCAGCTTCTCTCTTTCCCACTTGCCCAACCTCGCCGCCGCCTCGTACGTGCTCTCGAGGAACGCCGTGAGCGCGGCCTCCGGATCCTTCGCGGTGCGCACCGCCTCGTAGGGCACGAAGAACTCGTGGAAGGCCGCGTCGTAGCGCGCGGCCGGCGGCAGGACGCGCGTCGCGGCGAAGCCCGCCGGCTCCGGCGCGGCGTACGCGTAGAACACCGGCTCGTCCACGCCGCCGCCGCCCGGCCAGAACCCGTGGCTCACCAGCTCGTGGGAGTACGACTCGCGCGTCACCGCATCGGCTTCGGGGCGATCGGGCGCGCGCCGTCCGGAGAAGCGGCTCACCGCGAGGTCGAACGTGCCCCAGAAGAAGTGCACGGGGCTCGACTTGCCGATGAAGCCGCAGCGGAAGCGCTCGAACACCGGGCGCATCGACTCGAGCGCGCGCCAGAAGGCGGCGGCGCGCGCGCGGTCGTAGGAGCGATGCGTCGTGTCGCGTTCGAAGGCGATGCCGTCGGCCACCTCGACGGGCGTGGTCCAGATCCGCATCGGGCAGGCGATCTCCTCGAGCGCCGCCATCGTCTTCGCGTAGAAGTCCGCGACCGTCATCGGCTCGAGCTCGATCGACATGCCGGCGCCGCTCGAGCACTCGAGGCACAGCTCGTGCGACAGGAAGTCGAACTGCGCGACGAGCGTGCGCTCGCCGCAGCGCATCGGCTGCGTCGCGAGCCCCCGCGCCGTGAAGTGGAAGGCCGTGTTCCACCAGTGATTCATGAGCGGCGTGGTCGCGAGCGTGAGCTTGCCGACGACCTGCATCCACATGTGCAGGGTGGCATAAGTGTCGCGCCAAGCGGCAAGGGGTAGAGCCGGCCAGGAGGATGGTGTGTCCATTCCCGAACAATACCCCCTCTGCCTTGGGAGAGCGTCCGGTCAACGCATCTAGGCCAACGCCAAGATCAGGAGCGCCACCACCGCGATCGCGAGCCCCAGCAGCGCCCCGCCCACCGGCGTGTTCGAAGGCTTCGCGCTCACGACCGTCCCTCCCATCCGCCGCCCAACGCCCGCACCAGGCCCACCGTCGCCTGGAATCGCGCGCTCTTCACCTCCACCGCGGCGCGACGATCGGCGAGCTCGCTGCGCTGCGCGTCCAGCAGCTCGAGCTGGCTCACCAGCCCCTCGCGCCAACGGCGCTCCGAAAGCGCCGTCGCGCGCGAGGCGGCGTCGACCGCGCGCTGCTCCGCCTCGCCCTGGCGCTCGAGGAGCCGCAGGGCCGCGAGCTGGTCCTCCACGTCGCGGAAGGCGACCAGCACGCGCTCGCGGTACCGCGCGACCGCCGCGTCCATCTCGCCGCTCGCGTACCGCACGCCCGCCTCGCGTCGCCCGCCGTCGAAGATCGGCAGCGCCGCGACGAGGCCCAGGCCCCACGCGCGCGTCGAGTACTTCAGCAGATCGGAAAGCTGCGGCGAGGCCACGCCGCCCGCGGCGGTGAGCGCGATGTCGGGGAACCACGCGGCCTGCGCCGCGCCCACCCGCGCCTGCGCGGCGAGCATGCCCGCCTGCGCGGCGGCCACGTCGGGACGGCGCGCGAGCACCTGCGACGGCAGGCCCGCGGGAATCGAGGGCAGCACGGCCGACCACGGGACCTCGGCGATCGAGAAATCGGACGGCGCATCTCCCACCAGCACGGCGAGCGCATGCTCGAGCTGCGCACGCCGCCGATCGAGCGCCAGCGCATCGGCCTCGGTCGACGCGACCTGGGTGGCCGCGCGCGCCACGTCGAGCTCGGCGACATCGCCGGCGCGGTAGCGCTTCTGCGTGAGGTCGAGCGTGCTGCGGTAGGCGCCCACCGTCTGGCGCACCAGCGCGCGCTCCTCGTCCAGCGCGCGCAAGGCGAGGTACGCCTGCGCGACGTCGGCCTCGATCACGAGGCGCGTGTCGGCGAGCAGCGCCTGCGCGGCCTGCGCATCGAGCGAGGCCGCCTCGCTCGCGCGCCGCAGCCTTCCGAAGAGATCCGCCTGCCACGACGCGTTCGCTCCGAGCCCGTAGAGCGTGAGCGGATGGCCCGCGGGCAGGTTGGTCACCGTGAATCCGTCCCCCCGTTGCGCCGATGCCGAGGCATTCACCTGCGGCAACCGCTCCGCGTCCGCCTGCAGCAGCAGCGCGCGCGCCTGCGCGAGCCGCGCCGCGGCCACGCGGATGGAGGCGTTGTCGCGGTCGGCGCGCGTGACGAGATCGTCGAGGACGGGATCCTGGAAAACGGTCCACCAAAGCGCTCGCTCTGCCCGGGAGTCCCCGACTTGTCGGGGTGATCCGGGAGCAGAGTGCCGGGGAGAGGGTCCGGCCTCCTTGAACGCCGCCGGCGTGACCGGCAACGCCGCGGGATCGATCGGCGGAGGCGTCGCGCATCCCGCGAGCACGAGCGCAAGCAACAGCAGTTTCGCTTTCATGTTCGTCAATCCGAAGATCCGGCGAAGGCCTCGTTGTGCGGGACCTCGCCGTGCGACTTGAGAACCCGGTTTCCCGCGAGCGCGCGCAGCGCCACGTAGAACACCGGCGTGAGGAAGAGACCGAACGCGGTGACGCCGATCATCCCGGAGAAGACGGCGATGCCCATCGCGCGGCGCATCTCCGCGCCGGCGCCGAACGCGTAGACCAGCGGGAGTGTGCCCATCACGAACGCCATCGAGGTCATGAGGATCGGGCGCAGCCGCAGGCGCGCGGCCTCGATCGCGGCCTCCATCGGGGACTTCCCGGCGAGCTCCAGCTCGCGCGCGAACTCGACGATCAGGATCGCGTTCTTCGCCGAGAGCCCGACCAGCACGATGAAGCCGATCTGCGTGAAGATGTTGTTGTCGCCGTGGGTGAGCCACACGCCCGCCATCGCGGCGAAGAGCGCCATCGGCACGATGAGCAGGATCGACAGCGGCAGCACCAGGCTCTCGTAGAGCGCGGCGAGCACCAGGAAGACCAGCAGCACCGAGAGCGGGAACACCCACACCGCGGTGTTTCCCGCGAGGATCTGCTGGTACGTGAGGTCGGTCCACTCGAAGGAGACGCCGCGGGGGAGCGTCTCGGCCGCGATGCGGGCGATCGCCTCCTGCGCCTGCCCCGACGAGTAGCCGGGCGCCGGACCGCCGTTCACGTCGGCCGCGAGGAACCCGTTGTAGCGCATGGCGCGCTCCGGCCCGGCGGCGGGCTTCACGTCGACCAGCGCCGAGAGCGGGATCATGTCGCCCGCGGCGTTGCGCACCTTGAGCAGCCCGATGTCGTCGGGATGCGCGCGGAACGGCGCGTCCGCCTGCACGCGCACCGAGTAGGTGCGGCCGAAGCGGTTGAAGTCGTTCACGTAGAGGCTGCCCAGGTAGACCTGCATCGTGTCGAAGATCTCGGTGAGCGGCACGCCCAGCTGGCGCGCCTTGGTGCGGTCGATGTCGACGTAGAGCTGCGGCACGTTCACCTGCCAGCTCGAGAAGACGCCGGCGAGCTCGGGCGAGGCGTATGCGCGGCCCATGAGGTCCTTCACCGCCTGGTCGAGCGCCGCGTAGCCGAGCGAGGCGCGGTCCTCCACCTCGAGCTTGAATCCGCCCGTCGTGCCCAGGCCCATCACCGGCGGCGGCGGGAAGATCGCGATGAACGCGTCCTGGATGCCGGCGAAGCGCTTGTTGAGCGACATCGCGATCGCGCCGCCGGAAAGCGACGGGTCGCGCCGCTCGTCGAAGGGCTTCAGCGTCACGAAGACGATCCCGGCGTTCGCGCTGTTGGTGAAGCCGTTGATCGAAAGGCCGGGGAACGCCACCGCGTGCTCCACGCCCGGCTGCTTCATCGCGATCTCGCCCATGCGCCGGATGACGTCCTCGGTGCGATCGAGCGTCGCGCCGTCGGGAAGCTGCGCGAAGCCGATCAGGTATTGCTTGTCCTGGCTCGGCACGAAGCCGCCCGGCACCGCCTTGAAGAGCCCGACCGTGACCACCGCCAGCACCGCATAGACGGCGAGCATCAGCGCCTTGCGGCCGAGCGCGCGCCGCACGCCGCCGGTGTAGGCGTGGGTGCCGCGCCGGAACAGGCGGTTGAAGCCGGCGAAGAAGCGGCCGAGGAGCGCGTCCATCGCGCGCGTGAGCCGGTCCCCGCCTTCGGGGGGATGACGGCTGCGCAGGAGCAGCGCGGCGAGCGCGGGGGAGAGCGTGAGCGAGTTGATCGCCGAGATCACCGTGGAAATCGCGATCGTCACCGCGAACTGGCGGTAGAACTGGCCGGTGAGGCCGCTGATGAAGGCGAGCGGCACGAACACGGCGACCAGCACCAGGGCGATCGCGATGATCGGGCCCGACACCTCGCGCATCGCGCGGTAGGTGGCCTCGCGCGGAGTGAGGCCCGCCTCGATGTTGCGCTCGACGTTCTCCACCACGACGATCGCGTCGTCCACGACGATGCCGATCGCGAGCACCAGGCCGAAGAGCGTGAGCGCGTTGATCGAGAAGCCGAGCAGGAAGAGCACCGAGAACGTGCCCACGATCGAGACCGGCACCGCGACCAGCGGGATGATGGAAGCGCGCCACGTCTGCAGGAAGAGGATCACGACCAGCACCACCAGGAGCACGGCCTCGAGCAGCGTGTGCACCACCGATTCGATGGAGGCGCGCACGAACTGCGTGGGGTCGTAGACGATCTGGTAGTCGACGCCCTCGGGCATCGCGGCCTTGAGGTCGGCCATCGCGGCGCGGACCCGGTCGGAGATCTCGATCGCGTTGGAGCCGGGCGCGGCGAAGATGCCGATCGCGACCGCGGGCTTGTTGTCGAGGAGCGAGCGCAGCGAGTAGGTGGCCGCGCCCAGCTCGATGCGACCGAGGTCGCGCAGCCGCGTGACGGCGCCGCCCGGATCCGTCTTCACGACGATGTCGCCGAAGTCCTCCGCGGTGGCGAGGCGGCCGCGCGCGTTCACGGGAAGCTGCACCGCCACGCCCTGCGGCGCGGGAGAGGCGCCGATGACGCCCGCCGCCGCCTGCACGTTCTGCTCGCGGATCGCGCGCACCACGTCGCTCGCGGAAAGCCCGCGCGCGGCGACCTTGCCCGGATCGAGCCACACGCGCATCGAGTAGTCGCCCGCGCCGAAGATCGCCACCTCGCCCACGCCCGGGACGCGCTGCAGGCGGTCCTTCACGTTCAGCACGCCGTAGTTGCGCAGGTAGTTGATGTCGTAGCGCTCGTCGGGCGAGACGAGGTGCACGACCATCGTGAGGTCGGAGGAGGCCTTCGCGGTGGTGACGCCCAGGCGCCGCACCTCCTCGGGCAGGCGCGGCTCGGCCTGCGCGACGCGGTTCTGCACGAGCTGCTGCGCCTTGTCCGGATCGGTGCCGAGCTTGAACGTGACCGTGAGCGTGAGCGTGCCGTCGGTGGTCGCCTGGCTCGCCATGTACAGCATGTCCTCGACGCCGTTGATCTGCTCCTCGAGCGGTGTCGCCACCGTCTCGGCGATCACCTTCGGGTTCGCGCCGGGATAGGTCGCGCGCACCACCACCGAGGGCGGCACCACGTCGGGATACTCCGAGACCGGCAGGAGCCGCATCGCGATCGCCCCGGCGAGGAAGATCAACACCGACAGCACGCCCGCGAAGATGGGCCTGTCGACGAAGAATTTCGAGAGGTTCATGAAAGGCTGCCCCTCGCATCCATCGGCTGCACCACCGCGCCC
Organism: Usitatibacter sp.; assembly: GCA_036377935.1. Taxonomy (GTDB): domain Bacteria; phylum Pseudomonadota; class Gammaproteobacteria; order Burkholderiales; family Usitatibacteraceae; genus Usitatibacter. The sequence continues at coordinate 3,334 of DASUXK010000445.1, read as the reverse complement.
GGCCGCACGCGCTGCAGACCGTTCACGACGATGCGCTCGCCGGGGTTCAGCCCCTCGCTCACGACGCGCAGGCCGTCGACCGTGGGGCCGAGGGCCACCGGGCGGTAGGCGACCTTGTTGCCGTCGCCCACGACCAGCACGTAGCGCTTGTCCTGGTCGGTGCCGATGGCGCTCTCGCTCACGAGCATCGCCTTCTCCGGCTTCGCATGGCCGAGGCGCACGCGCACGAACTGGCCGGGCATGAGCCGGCCCTCGCGGTTGTCGAACACCGCGCGCACGCGCACCGTGCCGCTGCTCGGGTTCACGTGGTTGTCGATGAGCTGCAGGCGGCCGCGCAGCATCGCGTCGTCGCCGGTCGCGATCTCGACCGGGATGCGGCCGAGGGCGGTACGGCCCGCGGCGGCGGGCACCTCGCGCAGCGCGCGCTCGACCACGCCCTCGTCCGCGTCGAAGCTCGCGTAGATCGGGCTCACGCTCACGATCGTGGTGAGCACCGGCGCCGTGGGACCGGCCGCGACCAGGTTCCCGGCGGTGACCTCGAGCCTGCCGACGCGCCCGCTCACCGGCGCACGCACCTCGGTATACCCGAGGTCGAGCTTCGCGATCCGCAGCGCGGCCTCGGCGGCGCGCACGTCGGCCTGCGCCGTGCGCCGCGCGTTCACGCGCTGGTCGAGCTCGCGCTGCGCGATGGCGTGGTCCTCCCAGAGCCGCTGCGAGCGCGCCTGCTCGGTGACCGCGTTCTCGAGCTTCGCCTGCGCGGCGGCGAGCTGCGCCTGCGCCCGGTCCACCTCCGCGGCGTACGGCGCGGGGTCGATGGTGAGGAGCGGCTCGCCCGCGTGGACCAGCGCGCCCTCGGTGAAGTGGACCGACTGGATCGCGCCCGCCACGCGCGGGCGGACCTCGACGCGATCGACGGCCTCGAGGCGCCCCGAGAACTCGTCGTAGGGCGTGACCTCGCGCGGCTGGACCACGGCGACCGTGACGGGGATCGCGGGCGCAGCCGCGGGCGCCGGCTTGTCGCTCGCGGTCGAGGGACGCGCCGCGGCGATGCCGAAGCCGATCGCGGCGAGGAGGACGGCGCCGCCGGCGGCGGCGAGGGCCTTGCGGCGGGGCGGAAAGGTGCAGGGGCTCATGGTTTTTTAGTGCTCCTTACAGAATGGTGGCGAGCGCGGCCGGCGAAGGCTTTGCGGCGGCCCTGCGCTACGGAATGGTCAGTGGGTGGTCTCGGCGGCCCTCTGGCGGGCCGCGGGCGGCCGCGGCACGCCCAGGCGCAGCGCGCGCCATCGCGCGGGCGTCTCCCCCTCCCACTGCCGGAAGGCGCGGTAGAAGGAGTTCTGGTCGTCGAAGCCGAGCAGGAACGCGACGTCCGCCATCTCCAGGTGGCCGTTCGCGAGGTACTCGCGGGCGAGCTCGCGGCGCGCCTCGGTGAGGAGGTCCTGGAAGCGCGTGCCCTCCTCCGCGAGCCGCCGCTGGAGCGTGCGCTCGGAGAGCGCGAGCTCCTTCGCGACCGCGCGCATGTCGGGCCGGCTCGTCGCCAGCCGCCGCTTCATCAGCCACTTCACGCGGCCCGGGAGCGTGTTGCGCGCCTGGTGGTCGGCGAGCGCGCGCTCGAGCGCGGGCGAGAGCATCTCGAGGAGCTCCGCGTTGTAGGAGGCGAACGGGCGATCGAGGTCGGCGCGATCGAGGACCAGGCGGTTGCGCGCGGCGCCGAAGCGCACGGCGCAGCCGAAGTAGGCCTCGTAGGTCGCCGCGTCGCCATCGGGGCGCTCGAGCTCCACCGCGCGGGCCGCGAGCCGCTCGCGAGTGCCGCGGCGGCCGAGCTCCATCACCGCGGCGAACGTGAGGTCGAGCATCACCGCGCGCTCGGGATGCGGCCGCGCCCACTCCACCTCGACCGTGCAGGCATCGCCCTCCTCGCGGACGTTCACGCGGTCCGGCGAGCACATCTGCTTGTAGCGGGAGATGCGCTGCAGCGCGTCGCGCCAGTCGCGGGCGTGGAACGGCGCGAGGATCATCGGGGGCGCGTCGGCGAGGTCCATGTTGCGCGCGATCTCCAGGCCGATCGCCGGGTTGCCCGACACCTCGCGCACCGCGGCCCAGAACGCGAACGCCTGCTCCAGGGAAAGCGTGGCCGTTTCCTGCCGGATCGCGAGCGGCAGCCGGGCGCGGCGCGCCACCTCCGCCGGCTCCACGCCGCAGCGGGCGAGCGACGCCCACGTGGACGGATAGAGCCGGACGTGCAATGCGGGAACGTTCGCTTCCATGCGTTGCTCCTGTTTATTCGTTTTCCCGGCGCGCCGAGGCCGGGCCGGGGTGAAGCCAGATTAGCCGCCGGGGACCCGCCGATCACTAGCGGAAGGCGCCAGTTCACTCGCAGAAGGCGCCAATCTCGCTTCGCCGGGCCGCCTTTTCTGTATCATGTGCTACAGAAAGACCGCGATTCTTGGATCCCTTGCCGCCCGCTGTCAAGCCAATTAGTATCGATCGCTATGAAAAACGCCGTTCCACGCGCCGCCGCCGCGCGCCGCCCCGTCGGGCGCCCGCGCGCCTTCGACCGCGACCAGGCGCTCGCGCGCGCCATCGCGGTCTTCTGGAGCAAGGGCTACGAGTCCGCCTCGCTCGCCGACCTCACCCGGGCGATGCGCATCAACCCGCCCAGCCTCTACGCCGCCTTCGGCGACAAGGAAAGCCTCTTCATCGAGGCGGTGCAGCGCTACCACGAGACGGTGCGCGAGACCTGTCCCTATGCGTGCGAGGCCACGGCGCGCGCGGCGGTCGAGCGGCTGCTCACCGAGCTCGCGACCCTCTTCACCGACCGCAGCCATCCCGCCGGATGCCTCGCCGTGATGGCGATGGTCACGGCCGGCACCACCAGCGCGCGCCTGCAGAAGATGCTGGGCGAGGAGCGCGCGGCGGCGAGGGCGCGGCTGCGCGAGCGCATCCAGCGCGGCGTGAAGGACGGCGACGTTCCCGCCGGCACCGACGTCGCGGCCCTCACCGAGTTCTTCGGCGCGGTGATCATGGGCATGTCGCTCTTCGCGCGCGAAGGCGCCTCGCGCAAGGCGCTGCTGCGCATGGTCGAGACCGCGATGCGCGCCTGGCCCGAGGCGCCTGCGCGCACGAGGAAAAGGAAGGCCGCGCTCGCGGCGTGATCCGGAATCCATGGCGGGCGATGTTGCCGCGGCGTTGCGCGGCGCGCCGCCGGAAAGCGACGGATCGCGCATTTGCGGTGCCGGACGGGGCGCGGCGCCGACGGGCGAGGGCCGCATCAGCGGTCCATGGCGCGCACCGGCCTCCGAGCGGCATGCCGGCGCCTCGTAGGCCTCGTTCGAGG
>DASUXK010000444.1:0-2022 GCA_036377935.1 Usitatibacter sp. | reverse complement strand
CCGCCCGGCATGAGCTGGAACGTGAGGTCGCCGCTCGTCGCCTTGGTGATGTCGTCGAAGTACGTCTTCATCGCGACGTTCACCGGGTGCGTCTGCGGCAAGTGGTTGGTGTAGCTGAGCTGCCTGGCCTGCGCGGCGCCGGCGAGCCCGAGGACGGCGCATGCCACCGCGCCGGGTAAAAGCTTCGGGAAAGTCCTTTTCATCTGCCTGACTCCTCCAAGTGGATATTGCAGATCGTCACGATTGGCACCGAGGCTCACGCTTCCGGGAGCTCGGCGATCCCCATCCAGAACATCGTTTCGCGGCTCACGTCCGCGTCGAGCTTGCGCAGGAAAGCGAGGCGCCCGTCCCCGCCCACGCGAAACACGCTGAGTCCCCCCGGGACCTCGCGCAACGCTTCGCCGTCCCGGACCTTCCGCGTGGTCATGTTCGCCGCGACCAGCAGCTCGCCCGACGGATCGAGGGCGAAGGTGCGCGGGTGCATCCCATGGGTATCCGCGCACTGCACGAGCGTGGGCTCGCCGCTCGCCGCGTCCAGCGCGTACACGGCGATGGTGTTCTCGCCGCCGTTGAAGACCTTCTCGCCGCGCCAGTCGACCGTGCCGTCGGCGCGGTTGGAGACGTAGGCGAAGCGCCCGTTCGGGTGGACGTGCATCGCGCCGGCGAGCTGGCGCGGCTTCAGCGCCTCGGGATGGGCGAGCGTCGTCTTGCGCGACACCGGCCCGCTCACCTGCTCGCCTTCGAGCGTGAAGAGCGCGATCTCGTTCTGCCGCTCGATCGACATGTAGCACCACGGCTTCGACGGGTGGAAATCGACGTGGCGCGGGCCGAAGCCGTAGCCGCCGTCGGGGGCGATCGCGATGCGCGGCGCGAGCTGGCCGTCGCGATAGTCGAAGATACGCAGCGACCCCGGGTCCTCCGGCTTTCCGTCGTGCGGCGGATTGCCGCGGCACGGCACGAGCGCGGTCCTTCCCGAAGGCGTGAAGCGAAGCTGGTGCGCGGTCTTCTCGAGCTCGATCCGGGCCGACTGCGGCACCGCGGCGCCGATCATCCCGTCGTCGCGAATGCGGTGCACGGCGATGCCGCTCGGGTTGGCGCAGGTCGCGAGCGCGTAGCGCGACTCGGCGTCGAGCGTGAGATGCACGGGACGGCGTTCGAGGCGAACCGGGTCCCCGTGCGGCTGGAGCGCGCCATCGGGCCGCACGCGGAAGGCGCACAGGAAATGCCGCGTGCCCTCGACGCCGGGGCCGCCGTCGCTGCACGCCACATAAAGGTAGCGCCGCGAGCGGTGCGGCCACGCGTACTGCACGCCCTGCGGGAGGTGCACGACGTGGGTCGGCTCGAGCGCGCCGCTCGCGCGGTCGATCGCGTATTGCGTGAGCTCGCGGCCGATGCCCGCGTAGGCCACCGCCCCGCCGCCCATGCGCTCAGGAGCCGGCGGCATCGCTCGGCGCCCTCCTCGCGGCCTCGTCCTTCGACGCGCCGGGTTTCGCGCCCTTCTTGAGCGCGAGGATCTCGTGGAGCTGCGGCAGCGGCAGGCGATCGCGGATCGCGCGCTCCTGGCGCGCCTCGAGCTCGGCCAGCTCGGCCACGTGCCGCTCGATGTCGCCGAGGAACGCCTTGTTCACGACCACGACGCCGTCGGCGTCCGCGTGCACGAGGTCGCCGGGGCACACGGTCGCGCCGCCCAGCACCACGGGCCCGTCCAGCTCGGCCACGGCGTAGCGATTCAACGGAGGCACGACGGAGATGCCGCGCGAGAAGACGGGCAGCGCGATCTCGAGGAGCTCGGCGCTGTCGCGGATGCAGCCGTCGGTGACGATGCCGCCGAGGCCCGAGTACAGCGCCTCGTGCACCATGTTCTCGCCCATGAACCAGCAGTCGGCGCCGCCGGTGGCGACGACCAGGATCTCGCCCGGCGAGAGCGAGCGCATGATCTCGTACATGCTGCGCGTGACCGGGCGCTTCACCTGCTCCGAGGGCAGGTAGAGCATGGTGCGCGCGCGACCCGTGAATTTCGTC
>DASUXK010000443.1:0-4661 GCA_036377935.1 Usitatibacter sp. | reverse complement strand
CGGGCAAGACCACCACCTTCAACCTGCTCACCAAGTTCCTGCCCGCCACGCGCGGCGAGATCCTGTACAAGGGCGACGCCATCACGCACGACAAGCCCGCGGACGTCGCGCGCCGCGGCATCATCCGCTCGTTCCAGATCTCGGCGGTGTTCCCCAACCTCACGGTCCTGGAGAACGTGCGCCTCGCGCTGCAGAGGAGCCTCGGCACGACCTTCCACTTCTGGAAGCGCGAGAAGACGCTGGAGGTGCTGAACGATCGCGCGATGGCGCTCCTCGAGCGCGTGCACCTCGGCCGGTTCGCGCGCGTGCACGCGGGCGAGCTCGCCTACGGCCGCAAGCGCACGCTCGAGATCGCGACCACGCTCGCCATGGAGCCCGAGCTGATGCTCCTCGACGAGCCGACCTCGGGCATGGGCCACGAGGACGTGGGGCACGTGCAGGCGCTCATCAAGGAGGCCGCGGCGGGACGCACGGTGCTCATGGTCGAGCACAACATGAGCGTCGTCTCCGGCATCTGCGACACGATCACCGTGATGGCGCGCGGCGCGGTGCTCGCCGAGGGGCCGTATTCGGAGATCTCGCGCAACCCGCAGGTGATCGAGGCCTACATGGGCTCCGCGGAGGCGGGCGCCAATGGCTGACGAGGTCCTGCGCGTCACCGACCTGCACGCCTGGTACGGCGAATCGCACGTGCTGCACGGCATGAGCTTCAGCGTTCGCCAGGGCGAGGTGGTCACGCTCCTCGGCCGCAACGGCTCGGGGCGCACCTCCACGCTCAAGGCGATCCTCGGGCTCGTGGGCAAGCGCACCGGATCGATCGTCGTGAACGGCGTCGAGACGGTGCGCCTGCCGACCTACCGCATCGCGCACCTCGGCGTAGGCTACTGCCCGGAGGAGCGCGGCATCTTCTCCAGCCTCTCCGTGGAGGAGAACCTCATCATGCCGCCGGAGATCGCCAAGGGCGGCATGTCCGTCGAGGAGATCTACGGCATGTTCCCGAACCTGCGCGAGCGCCGCACGACCGCCCAGGGCACGAAGCTGTCCGGCGGCGAGCAGCAGATGCTCGCGATGGCGAGGATCCTTCGCACCGGCGCGCGGCTGCTGCTGCTCGACGAGATCACCGAGGGCCTCGCGCCGGTCATCGTGCAGGCGCTGGGGCGCGTCATCGTGAAGCTCAAGGAGCGCGGGTTCACGATCGTGCTGGTGGAGCAGAATTTCCGGTTCGCGGCCCCGCTCGCGGACCGGCACTACGTGGTGGAGCACGGGCGCGTCGCCGAATCGTTCACGGCGGCCGAGCTCCCGTCGAGGACCGGTATGCTGCACGAGTACCTGGGCGTTTGAATCCTGAAGGACAACAGAGGAGATACAAGATGAATTCGAAGCTGAAGCTCCTGGCCGCCGTCGCGGCGACGGCGTTCGCCGCCGGAACCGCGCAGGCGAAGATTTCCGGCAATACCGTGAAGATCGGGGTGCTCTCCGACATGTCGAGCCTCTACGCCGACATCGGCGGGCCCGGCTCCCTCAGCGCCGCGAAGATGGCGGTCGAGGATTTCGAGAAGGCGCACCATCCCAAGTTCAAGATCGAGGTGGTGGGCGGCGACCACCTGAACAAGCCCGACGTCGGCTCGCAGATCGCGCGCAAGTGGTACGACGAGGAGGGCGTGGACGCGATCTTCGACGTGCCGAACTCGGGCGTCGCGCTCGCCATCAGCCAGATCACGAAGGAGAAGAACAAGGCGTTCATCGGCTCGGGCCCGGGCAGCTCGGACCTCACCGGCTCCAAGTGCTCGCCCAACACGATCCACTGGGTGTACGACACGTGGATGCTCGCCAACGGCACCGGCAGCGCGGTCGTGAAGCAGGGCGGCGACACCTGGTTCTTCATCACGGCCGACTACGCCTTCGGCCACGCGCTCGAGCGCGACACCTCCAACGCGGTGAAGAAGGCGGGCGGCAAGGTGCTGGGCGACGTGAAGGTTCCGCTCAACACGCAGGACTTCTCGTCGTTCCTGCTCCAGGCGCAGGCCTCGAAGGCGAAGATCATCGGGCTCGCCAACGCCGGCGGCGACACGATCAACTCCATCAAGCAGGCCTCGGAATTCGGCATCACCAAGGCCGGCCAGAGCCTCGCGGGCCTGCTGGTGTTCATCAGCGACATCCATGGCATCGGCCTGGAGAAGGCGCAGGGCCTGATCCTCACCGCCAACTTCTACTGGGACCTCAACGACAAGACGCGCGCCTGGAGCAAGCGCTGGTCGAAGCTCAACAACGGCCGCATGCCGACGATGGTGCATGCCGGCGTCTACTCGAGCGTGCTCGAGTACCTCGCCACGGTCTCGGCGCTGAACAGCGACGACGGCGGCAAGGTGATCGCGCAGATGAAGAAGAAGCCTTTCGACGACCCGCTCTTCGGCAAGAGCCACGTGCGCGAGGACGGCCGCAACATCCACGACGCCTACCTCTTCCAGGTGAAGAAGCCTTCCGAGTCGAAAGGGCCGTACGACTACTACAAGGTGCTTGCCACGATCCCGGGCGAGGAGGCGTTCCGGCCGCTCAAGGAGGGCGGGTGCTCGCTGGTCAAGTGACCTGAAGGGCGCGCACGAAACCGGGATGGGGCGGACGCCTTCGGCGCCGCTCCTCCCCATCCGGCAGAGTCCACCCAGGTGACCACCCTCTTCGGCATCTCCGTCCCGGCCCTCATGGGCCAGCTGTTGATCGGGCTGATCAACGGGTCGTTCTACGCCCTGCTTTCGCTGGGGCTCGCGGTCATCTTCGGGCTTCTCAACATCATCAACTTCACGCACGGGGCGCAGTACATGCTCGGCGCCTTCGTCGCGTGGTTCCTGCTGAACAAGCTCGGGCTCGGCTACTGGTGGGCGCTCGTGCTCGTGCCGATCGCGCTCGCGGTGCTCGGCATGCTGATCGAGCGGCTGATGCTCAAGCGCCTGTACAAGCTCGACCACCTTTACGGCCTGCTCCTCACCTTCGGGCTCGCGCTGATCCTCGAGGGCATCTTCACCAACCAGTTCGGCTCCGCGGGGATTCCGTACAACATGCCGCAGAAGCTCACCGGCGGCTACAACCTGGGCTTCATGTTCCTGCCCACCTACCGCGCGTGGGTGATCGTGGCCTCGCTCGCGATCTGCCTGGGCACCTGGTTCGTGATCGAGCGCACCCGGCTCGGCTCCTACCTGCGCGCCGCCACCGAGAACCCCGCGCTCGTGCAGGCCTTCGGCGTGAACGTGCCGCGCATGATCACGCTCACGTACGGCTTCGGGGTGGGGCTCGCGGGGCTCGCGGGCGTCTTCGCCGCGCCCATCTACCAGGTGAGCCCGCAGATGGGCTCGTCGCTCATCATCGTCGTCTTCGCCGTGGTGGTGATCGGCGGCATGGGCTCGATCATGGGCTCCATCCTCACGGGCTTCGGCCTGGGCGTGATCGAGGGGCTCACGAAGTACTTCTATCCCGAGGCCTCGAGCACCGTGATCTTCGTGATCATGGCGATCGTCCTCATGGTCCGGCCGCAGGGCCTCTTCGGGCAGCGCTAGCATGGCGACCGAAGCGAACCGCCCGGCCGTCGAGGAGCCCACGCTCGCCTCGCGCGACGAGCTGTGGGAGGCGCGCTACCACCGCAACGGCTTCATCGTCCTCTTCGCCATCCTGCTGGTCGCGCCGGCCGCGGTCTATCCCGTGTTCCTCATGAAGGCGCTGTGCTTCGGCCTCTTCGCGTGCGCCTTCAACCTGCTGATCGGCTACGGGGGGCTGCTCTCGTTCGGGCACGCGATGTTCCTCGGCATGGCGGGCTACCTCTCGGCGCACGCGGCGAAGGTGTGGGGCTTCACGCCGGAGCTCGCGATCCTCACCGGCACCGCCACCTCGACACTCCTCGGCGTGGTCGCGGGCTTCATCGCCATCCGGCGCCAGGGCATCTACTTCGCGATGATCACGCTCGCGCTCGCGCAGATGGTGTTCTTCTTCTGCCTGCAGGCGCCCTTCACCGGCGGCGAGGACGGCATCCAGGGCGTGCCGCGCGGCAAGCTCTTCGGGTTGATCGCGCTCACGCATACGCTCGCGATGTACTACACGGTGCTCGCCATCTTCGCGGCGGGCTTCTTCCTGATCCACCGCATCGTGCACTCGCCCTTCGGGCAGGTGCTGAAGGCGATCCGCGACAACGAGCCGCGCGCGATCTCGCTGGGCTACCGCACGGAGCGCTACAAGCTCGCCGCGTTCACCATGTCGGCGGCGCTCGCCGGGCTCGCCGGCGCCACCAAGGCGATCGTCTTCCAGCTCGCTTCGCTCACCGACGTGCACTGGGGAATGTCCGGCGAGGTCGTGCTGATGACGCTCGTGGGCGGCCTCGGCACCGTGTTCGGCCCGGTCGTCGGCGCCTTCGTGCTCGTGGCGATGGAGAGCTACCTTTCCGAGCTGGGCGCGTGGGTGACGATCGCGCAGGGCACCATCTTCGTCGTGTGCGTGCTGGCGTTCCGGCGCGGCATCGTGGGCGAGCTGGAGGCGTGGCTGCGCCGGCGGCGCGGGAACTAGAGGAGGAGGGAAATTGGTCTACAAGGGAAGCTGCCATTGCGGGCGCGTCGCCTTCGAGGTCGAGGGCGACATCGGCGCCGTGATCGAGTGCAATTGCTCGATCTGCTCGAAGAAGG
>DASUXK010000442.1:0-2430 GCA_036377935.1 Usitatibacter sp. | reverse complement strand
GTTCGACGCGGCGACCGCGGCGCGCGTCATCCGCAAGCGCCGGCCGAACTACCTCGTCGGCGTGCCCACGCTCTTCGACGCGCTCTCGCGCAATCCGGGCCTCGAGAAGGCCGACCTCTCGGGCCTCAAGGCCTGCTTCTGCGGCGCCGACACGCTGTCGCGCGCCGTGCGCGAGCGCTTCGAGGGCCTCGTCTCGCGCCGCGGCGGCCACGTGCGCATCCTCGAAGGCTACGGCCTCACGGAAGCGGTGAGCGGCATCATGGCCACGCCCCTCGGGAGTTATCGCGAAGGCTCGATCGGCATCCCGATGCCCGACATGCTCGCGAAGATCTGCCGCACGGGCACGACCGAGGCGGCGCCGGTGGGCGAGGAGGGCGAGATCTGCTTGAGCGGGCCTTGCGTGATGCTGGGATACCTGGACGACGGCGAAGCGACGGCTCAGGCGCTGCGCGCGCACGAGGACGGCCGCACGTGGCTGCACACCGGCGATCTCGGCCGCATGGATGCCGACGGCTTCTTCTACTTCACCGTGCGCCTGAAGCGCATGATCAAGTCGTCGGGATTCAACGTGTACCCCGCGCAAGTCGAGGCGGTGCTCGCCGAGCACCCGTGGGTGGCCGAGGCGTGCGTGATCGGCGTGCCCGATCCCGCGCGGGTCGAGCGCGTGAAGGCGTGCGTCGTGCTCAAGGACCGGGCGCGCGAGGGGCCGGAGACCGCGCAGGCGCTCATCGACCATTGCCGCGAGCGGCTCATCAAGTGGTCCTGCCCGCGGGAAGTGGAATTCCGCGCCGCGCTGCCGCTCACCCGCCTCGGGAAGGTGGACTACCGCGCGCTGGTGGAGGAGCATCTCGGGAAACATCGTCGGGAGCCTCCGGCATGAACGACGGGCAGGCGCGGCCGCGCGACGGCGGCGATCGCATCGCCGCGGCGCTCGCCGCCCGCGGCGTGCGCTTCCTCTTCACGCTGTGCGGCGGGCACATCTCGCCGATCCTCGTCGCCGCGAAGGCGCGCGGCATCCGCGTCGTGGACACGCGCGACGAGGCCACGGCGGTGTTCGCGGCCGATGCCGTGGGTCGCCTCACCGGCGTTCCGGGCGTGGCCGCCGTGACCGCCGGACCGGGCATCACGAATGCCGTGACGGCGCTCGCCAACGCGCGGCTCGCGCAATCGCCGCTCGTGCTCCTCGGCGGCGCGGCACCCACGGCGCTGCAGGGGCGCGGCGCGCTGCAGGACATCGACGCGCGGCCGGTGGTCGCGCCGCACGTGAAGCGCGCGATCGCGGTGCGGCGCGTAGCAGACCTCGAGGGGCGGTTGGACGAGGCCTTCGCGCTCGCGCTCGAAGGCGTGCCCGGCCCGGTGTTCGTCCAGTGCGCGGTGGACCTGCTGTACCCCGAGGCGATGATCCGCGAGTGGTACGCGCAGGCGGCGGGCAAGGGCACGGGCCTCGGCGATCGCTTCGTGCGCGGCTACCTGCGGCGGCACGTGCACCGGCTCTTCCGCGGAGCCGATACGGCGGGTGCATCGCGGGCGCGCGCCGTGGCGACCCCGCAAGCGCCGGGCAGCGCGGTCGCGAAGAGCGCGGGGGCGCTCGCGGTCGCGCAGCGGCCGCTCGCCATCGTCGGCAGCCAGGCGCTCGTGCGCGCGGCCGACGCTTCGCGGATCGCGCAAGCCGTCGCGCGCCTCGGCATCCCCGTCTATCTGTCGGGCATGGCGCGCGGGCTCCTCGGACGCCGCCACGAGCTCCTGGCGCGCCACGCGCGGCGCGACGCGCTGCGCGAGGCCGATTGTGTCGTGCTCGCCGGAGTTCCCTGCGACTTCCGGCTCGATTACGGCCGGCCGATCCGGCGCTTCGCCACCGTGATCGCCGCGAACCGCAGCCGCGCCGACGCGGGGCTCAATCGCCGGCCGACGATCCCCGCGATCGGCGACGCGGGCAGCTTCCTCGAGCGGCTCGCGGAGCGCATGGGCGAGGGCGCGCGGCGCGCGGAGTGGATCGCGCGGCTGCGGGAGCGCGACGAGGCTCGCGCGCGCGAGATCGACGCGCAGGCGGCGCAGGCGGGCGAGCACGTGAACCCGATCGCGTTCCTGCGCGCGCTCGACCGGGCGGCGGACGACAACGCGATCTTCGTGGCCGACGGCGGCGACTTCGTCGGAACCGCCGCCTACGCCGTGCATGCGCGCGGCCCGCTCGGATGGCTCGATCCCGGTGCCTTCGGCACGCTCGGCGTGGGCGCGGGCTTCGCGCTGGGCGCGCGCCTCTGCCGCCCGGATTCGGAGACGTGGTTGCTGTGGGGCGACGGCGCGTGCGGATACGGCCTCGCCGAGTTCGACACGCTCGTGCGCCACGGCGTGCCGGTCATCGCGGTGGTGGGCAACGACGCCTCGTGGTCCCAGATCGCGCGCGAGCAGGTGAAGATGCTGGGCGACGAG
>DASUXK010000441.1:0-2281 GCA_036377935.1 Usitatibacter sp. | reverse complement strand
ACATCGTCGAGGCGGCCTGCTGGGAGGCGAACACGTACATGCTCGCCAAGTACGACGCGCAGAACCCGGCGGCGTTGAAGCGGCTCGTGGGCGGCGGCACCATCCTTCGCGCGTTCCCGAAGGACATCATGGTCGCCTCGTACAAGGCCTCGCTGCAGGTCTACGACGAGCTCTCGGCGAAGAGCCCGGCGTTCAAGAAGATCTACGAGAACATGATCAAGTTCCGCGACGAGGAGCTGCTGTGGTTCCGCGTGGCCGAAGGCGGATACGACAGCTTCATGCACACGATCCGCAACATCAAGTGACGACGGGACGGCCCGCCCCGGCGGGTCGGACTACGTCATCGGGCTGACACGTCGTCATCCCCGAGACGTCGGGGATCCTTCCCAAGCCCGCCGCGACCCGGCGGGCTTTTTCTTCGCCTACTTCCCGCCCTTCAGCTCCTTCATCAGATCGTCGTCCTCGGGGCTGCCGCCTTCGGGCGGCGCTTGCGGCGCGGGCTCGGCGCTACCTGCGCCGCCGCCGAGCTCCTTCATGATGTCGCCCGCGCCGCCGCCGTAGGTCTCCTGCGGCAGCTCGATCCTCACCTTGTTGATGTCGATCACCTTCTGTCCCGCCTTGTAGATGAGCGACATCTGCGGGAACGAGATGAGGAGGACCACCATGACGAGCTGGATCAGCACGAACGGGATCGCGCCCCAGTAGATCTGCGCGGTCGTCACGCCCGCCAGCCGCCGGCCGGTGACCTTGTCGGTGTGCTCGTGCGCGGGCGCCACGCTTCGCAGGTAGAAGAGCGCGAAGCCGAAGGGCGGGTGCATGAACGAGGTCTGCATGTTCACGCCGAGGAGCACGCCGAACCAGATGAGGTCGATGCCCAGCTTGTCCGCGACCGGCCCCAGCAGCGGGATCACGATGAACGAGAGCTCGAAGAAATCGAGGAAGAACGCGAGCACGAAGATGATCAGGTTCACCACGATGAGGAAGCCGATCTGCCCGCCGGGCAGGCTCGTGAGCAGGTGCTCGACCCAGACGTGCCCGTTCACGCCGTAGAAGGTGAGGCTGAATACGCGCGCGCCGATGAGGATGAAGACGACGAAGGTCGAGAGCTTCGCCGTGGACTCCATCGCCTGGCGCGTGAGCTTGAGCGAGAGGCGCCGGCGCGCGAGCGCCATGACCAGCGCGCCCGTGGCGCCCATCGCCCCGCCCTCGGTCGGCGTCGCCCAGCCGAGGAAGATCGTGCCCAGCACGAGGAAGATCAGCATGAGCGGCGGGATCAGCACGAAGACCACCTGCTCGGCGAGCCGCGAAAGCAGCCCCAGCCGGAAGGTCTTGTTCACCAGCGCCGAGGCGAACGCCACGCCCGCGCCGAACGCGGCGGCCACCACCAGGCGCTCGTCGAGCGCCGCCTCGGGGTAGCGCGGCACGTAGTAGTAGCGATCGAAGAGCACCGCCGCGATCGCGGACAGCACCACCACGACGAGCACCGAGATCGTGCCGCTCGATCCGTCGGGCTCGCGCAGCCGGCGCGCTTCGGGCGGCAGCGCCGGCGCCCATGCGGGCTTGAACACGGCGATGCCGAGCGCGTACGTGGCGTAGAGGCCGGCGAGCGCGATGCCCGGGATGAACGCGCCCGCGTACATGTCGCCCACGGAGCGGCCGAGCTGGTCGGCCATGATGATGAGCACGAGCGAGGGCGGGATGATCTGCGCGAGCGTGCCCGAGGCCGCGATGATGCCGGTGGCGAAGCGCCGGTCGTAGCCGTAGCGCATCATGATCGGCAGCGAGATGAGGCTCATCGAGATCACCGAGGCCGCGACGACGCCCGTCGTCGCCGCCAGCAGCGCCCCCACGAACACCACGGCGAAGGCGAGGCCGCCGCGCACCGGGCCGAAGAGCTGGCCGATGGTGTCGAGCAGGTCCTCGGCCATGCCGCTCCTCTCGAGGATCAGCCCCATGAGGGTGAAGAACGGGATGGCGAGCAGCGTCGAGTTGCCCATGATGCCGAGCACGCGCTCGGGCAGCGCCTGCAGGAGCGACGTATCGAGCAGGCCGAGATAGATGCCGAGCAACCCGAACAGGATGCCGACGGCACCGAGCGAGAACGCGACTGGAAAACCGATCAGCAGCGTGACGATCAGGCCGCAGAACATCAGCGGCGCGATGTTGGCGGTCAGCCAGGCGGTCATGACGACTTGCCCGCGTCGCCGAGTGGTACGTCGACACCGCGTTGCCGCGCAATCTCCTCAGCCAGTTCCTCTTCGGCGGATTTCGCTTGCACCCG
>DASUXK010000440.1:0-6025 GCA_036377935.1 Usitatibacter sp. | reverse complement strand
GCACCCGGCGCATCGCCGCGCATTCGAGCGCGAAGCCTTCGGCGTAGGCGGGGTGCGCGTATCGCGAGGCGCCGCGGAAGCCGATCATGGGGTTCTCCTCTGCGGGCTCGAACCATTTGCCGCCCAGCAGGCTCGCGTACTCGTTGGTCTTGAAGTCCGACATGCGCACGATCACCGGGCGCGGGTAGAAGGCCGCGGCGATCGTGGCCACGCCTTCGGAGAGGCGCTCGACGAAGAAGTCCGCGCCGCTCGCGTGGTTTCGCACGAGGGCGGCGATCTCGCGGCGCACGGATTCGTCGGGAATGCGCTCGGGGTGCAGCAACGCCATCGGGTGCGCCCGGATGTGGTTCGCGATCACGAACTCCATGCGCGCGAGGCCCACGCCCGAGGTCGGCAGGACCGAGAGGTGGAAGGCGAGGTCGGGGTCGCCGATGTTCACGAGGATCCTCGTGCGAGGCTTCGGCAGGTCGCGCGTATCGGTCTCGCGCGTCGAGAACGGCACGCGGCCCTCGTAGACGCGGCCGCGCACGCCCTCGGCGCAGGAGACGGTCACCGTCTCGCCGTTCAGGAGCGCGGCGGTCGCGTTCTCCGCGCCCACCACCGCGGGAATGCCCAGCTCGCGGGCGACGATCGCCGCATGGCAAGTGCGCCCGCCGCGGTTCGTCACGATGGCCGCCGCGCGCTTCATCACGGTGCCCCAGTCCGGCGCCGTGGTGTCGGCGACGAGCACCTCGCCGGGCTGGAAGGCCTGCAGGTCCGCGCCGTCGCGGATCACGCGCACGACGCCGGCCGCGATCTTCTCGCCCACCGCGCGGCCCTGCACGCGGACGACCGGTTTCCCCTCGATGGCGTATTCGGTGAGGATCGAGCCGGTCCGCTGGGAGGCGACGGTCTCGGGGCGCGCCTGCACGATGTAGATCTTCCCGTCGAGGCCGTCCTTCGCCCACTCGACGTCCACGGGCTGCGGGTGCCCCGCGCGGCTGCCCAGGTGCTTCTCGATCGCGACCGTGTAGTCGGCGAGCTGGAGCACCTCCTCGTCGGCGAGGCAGAACCGTCCGCGCTCCTCGGGCGAGGTGGGCACGTTCACGGTCGCGCGCCGCAGGCCGCCCTCGCCGTACACCATCTTCACCTTCTTCGCGCCCAACGTACGCCGCAGCACGGCGCGCTTGCCGCGGGCGAGGGTGGGCTTGAAGACCAGGAACTCGTCGGGATCCACCGCGCCCTGCACGACGTTCTCGCCGATCCCCCAGGCGCCCGTCGTGAACACCACGTCGCGGAAGCCGCTCTCGGTGTCGAGCGAGAAGGAGACGCCGCTCGCCGCGAGGTCCGAGCGCACCATCTTCATGATGCCCACGGAGAGCAGCACCTTGAGATGGTCGAAGCCCTGGTCGATCCGGTAACGCACCGCGCGATCGTTGTAGAGGCTCGCGAAGCAGCGGCTCACCGCGTCGAGCAAGGCCGATTCGCCGCGCACGTTGAGGAAGGTCTCGTGCTGGCCCGCGAAGCTCGCCGTCGGCAGGTCCTCGGCGGTGGCGGAGCTGCGCACCGCGAGGCTCACCGCGTCGCCGTACTCGCGCCGCAGCTCCTCGTATCCCGCGCAGATCTCGGCCGCCATCTCGCGCGGCAGCGGCGCCCGGTAGACGATCTCGCGCGCGCGGGCGGCGCGGGCGGCGAGGTCGGCGACGTCGTCGGGGTCGAGCCCGTCGAGGGCCTCCGCGAGCCCGGTCCAGGCGCCCGCGCGCTCGAGCACCTCGCGGTAGGCGAGCGCGGTCACCGCGAATCCGTTCGGCACGGGGATGCCGAGCGGGGCGAGCTCACGGTACATCTCGCCCAGCGCCGCATTCTTGCCGCCCACGAGCGGGACGTCGTGGATGCCGATCTCGGAGAAGCGGCGCGTGTAGCGGCGCGAGGCGGGGCGGGGGCTCATCTCGCGGTTCATGGGCCCACCTTATGCCGCTCCGGCGCCGTGGCGTTGACTCCCGTCAAGCCGTCCCTCCCGCGACGGGGCAGGATGGATCCATGAAAGTCGAACGCGTCTATACGCGCAGCGTCGTCGCCACCCCGCGCACCGCCACGCTCGAGGAGGCGGCGCGCACGATGCGACGGTTCCACGTCGGCACGCTGGTGGTCATCGAAGCGGCCGAGGGCCGCCCCGAAGTCGCGGGCATCGTGACCGATCGCGACCTCGTGGTGCAGGGGCTCGCGGAAGGCGCGGACCCGCGCCGGACGACCGTCGAGACGGTGATGGCCCCGGTGGTGGCGAGCGTCCCCGAGGACGCGGAGCTGCACGAGGCGCTGGAGCGCATGCGCGCGGCCGGCGTGCGCCGGCTGCTCGTCACGAAGGCGGGCGGCGAGGCCGCGGGGATCGTCTCCCTCGACGATGCGGTCGACGGCCTGGTGGCGGAGCTCGCGAGCCTGGCGGGGCTCATGAAGAGCGAGCGCTCCCGCGAGGCCGCCGTCCCCATCGCCGCGTCGCCCACGGCCGCATGAAGCTTCCCTCGCGCATGAAATAGCGCGGCTTGAGCGACAATGGCGGCTTTGCGCCCGGAGCCGCCATGAGCCTTTTCTCGGGGGAGTCGGGGGAAACCCTGCTCTCCACCCTCGGTATCGAGTTCGTCGAGCACACGCGCGAGCGCGTCGTCGCGCGCATGCCCGTGGGCCCGCGGGTGCACCAGCCCTTCGGCCTGCTGCACGGCGGCGCCTCGGTGGCGCTCGCCGAGACGGTCGCCTCCACGGGGGCGTGGTTGAACTGCGACCAGGCGAAGGAGCACGTGGTGGGCCTCGAGATCAACGCGAACCACCTGCGCGCCAAGCGCGACGGCGTGGTGACCGCCACCGCGACGCCCGTGCACGTGGGGCGCCGCACGCAGGTGTGGGAAGTGCGCATCGAGGACGAGCAGGGCAGGGCCGTGTGCATCTCGCGCTGCACGATCGCCGTGATTCCCGCGATGGCCTCCGCATGATCCGCGTCCTCCTGTTCGACGTGTTCGGCACCCTCGTGGACTGGCGCACGGGCGTGGCGCGGGAGGCGCGCGCGATCCTCTCGCCGCTCGCGATCGACATCGACTGGCTCGCCTTCGCCGACGCCTGGCGCGGCGAGTACCAGCCCGCGATGGAGGAAGTTCGCGCCGGGCGCATTCCATTCAGCAAGCTCGACGCGCTGCACCGGCGGAACCTCGACATCGTCCTCGGGCGCTTCGGGCTCGATCGCGTGGACGATGCCGTACGCACGGAGCTCAACCTCGCCTGGCACCGGCTGGACGCCTGGCCCGACGTCGTCCCCGGCCTCGCGCGGCTCAAAGGCAATCTGCGCCTCGCGCCGTGCTCCAACGGCAACATCTCCATCATGGTCGACCTCGCGCGGCGCAACGCCTTTCCCTGGGACGCCGTCGTGGGCGCCGAGCTCGCGCGCGACTACAAGCCCAAGCCCTCCGTGTACCTCACCGCCGCCGCGGCCTTCGACTGCGCCCCCGAGGAGGCGATGATGGTCGCCGCGCATTCGAGCGACCTCGCGGCCGCCGCTTCCGCCGGCCTTCGCACCGCGTTCGTCGCGCGTCCCGACGAAGCGGGCCCGGGGCGCGGGGAAAGCCGCGCGAGCGTTCCCGTCGACATTTCCGCGGCGAGCCTCCTCGAGCTCGCCGATCGCCTGGAGGCTGCGCGATGATCGAGCTCCTCGCCGACCCGCAGAACTGGATCGCGCTCCTCGTCCTCACCGCGCTGGAGCTCGTGCTCGGGATCGACAACATCATCTTCATCTCGATCCTCGTGGACAAGCTGCCGCGCGAGCGCCGCGAGGTGGCGAGGAAGCTCGGCCTCTTCCTCGCGATGTTCATGCGGATCGGGCTGCTCTTCGTCCTTTCGTGGGTGATCGGGCTCACGCGGCCGCTGCTCACCGTGATCGGCAACGAGATCTCGGGCCGCGACCTGATCCTCATCGCGGGCGGCCTCTTCCTGCTCTGGAAGAGCACGAAGGAGATCCACCAGCTCCTGGAGGGCGAGGAGGGGGAGCGCTCCTCCGCGGTGCGCGCCACGTTCGGCGCGGTGCTCGTCCAGATCATGATCATCGACCTCGTGTTCTCGCTCGATTCGCTCATCACCGCGGTGGGCATGGTCGAGCACGTCGAGGTGATGATCGTCGCGGTGATCCTGTCCGTGATGCTGATGATGGCGTTCGCGGGCGCGATCGGGCGCGTGGTGAGCGACCACCCGACGCTCAAGATGCTCGCGCTCTCGTTCCTCTTCGTGATCGGCGTGCTCCTCATCGCCGACGGCTTCGACCACCACGTGCCGAAGGGCTATGTCTACTTCGCGATGGCGTTCTCGGTCGCGGTGGAGATGCTCAACATGCGGATGCGCAAGCGCGCGGGGCGCCGGCCGGTGGCCCTGCGCGAGGCGTACCGGCGCGAAGGCGACGGGCAACCGAAGTGACGGCCGCCCCCCGGGGATGCCGCATGCGCTAAGCTTGCGGGGCATCCCGCCAACTCCCTCTTCCCGATGCTTCCCCTGAACGACATCCGCGTCATCGAATTCTGCAACGTCGCCGCCGGCCCCTTCTGCGGCATGCTCCTCGCCGACATGGGCGCCGACGTGATCAAGGTCGAGCACCCGCAGGGCGGCGACACCATGCGCCAGTGGCCGCCGATCACCGACGGCTACAGCGAGAACTTCGCCTCCCTCAACCGCAACAAGCGCTCGGTCACGCTCGACCTCAAGGATCCCGCGGACCGCGAGCGCGCGCGCGAGCTCGTGCTCGGCGCCGACGTGCTGATCGAGAACAACCGTCCGGGCGTGATGGCGCGGCTCGGGCTCGGCTACGACTCTTTCAAGGGCGAGCACCCGAAGCTCGTCTATTGCTCGGTCTCCGCGTTCGGCCAGGAAGGACCGCGCGCCGGGGAGGGCGGCTTCGACCTCACGCTGCAGGCGATGGCGGGCGTGATGAGCGTGACCGGCGAGCCGGGCGGCGCGCCCGTGAAGTGCGGCGTGCCGATCTCGGATTTCTGCTCCGGCCTCTACGCGGCCTACGCGGTCGCGTCGGCGCTGCGCGAGGTGGAGCGCACGGGGCAGGGCACGCACATCGACGTGTCGATGCTCGGCTCGACGCTCGCGGTCGCGGCGCTGCAGACCAGCGAGTACTTCGGCAACGGGCGCGATCCGGTGAAGCTCGGTTCCGCGCATCCGCGCAACGCGCCTTACCAGGCGTTCCGCGCGAAGGACGACTACTTCGCGATGGCGGCGGGCAACGACGGGCTGTGGCGCGCGGCGTGCGGCGCGATCGGGCGCGAGGACCTCGCGGGCGATCCGCGCTTCGCCTCGACGCAGCTGCGCGCCAGGCACCAGTCCGAGCTCAAGGAGATCCTCGAGCGCGAGTTCGCGAAGCACACGGCGGCGCAGCTCCTCGCGAAATTCCGGGCCGCGGGCGTGCCGTGCGCGCCCATCAACACCTATTCGCAGGCCCTCGCCGACGAGCAGGTGCGGCACATGGGTTGGGTGCAGGAGATCGGCCTGCCGTCGGGGAAGCGCGCGCGCACCTTCGCTTCGCCGCTGCGCTTCGGCGGTGCGGGCTTTCCCATCCGGCGCGATCCGCCGGCCCTCGGCGAGCACAACGAGGAGGTGTTCGCCGCGGTACGGGAACGAAGCGGCCCATAGGCCGACCGGACCCGAACCCGCGCGGCGCTCGCCGTGTCCGAGGGGAATCGGGCCTCGCACCGAGGCCGCCCCCTGGAGCACGCAACCATGAGAACGACCCTCGCCATCGTCCTGGGCGCGATCGGCATCGCCGCCGCGGGCGCCGCGTCCGCGCAGTACCCGGACTATCGAAACGATCGCAACTGGGACGCGTACCACAACGACTGGCGCAATCGCGACGACGACCGCTGGCGCGACCGCGACTGGCGCGACGAGCACCGCCGGCTCGGAGAATGGGAATGCTGGAACCCGCACGCCGGCCACTTCGAAGGCGTGCGCGAGGGCGAGGTGCAGGACGACCTCGATTTCTCCCGCTGCCGCCCGAAGGGCGGATCGCTGC
>DASUXK010000439.1:0-6723 GCA_036377935.1 Usitatibacter sp. | reverse complement strand
GCGATGCGAGGCAGTCATCGCCAACTCAAACATCGCTTGAAACCCGGACGGGTGACGGTCCACGAAAGCCCAGCGACGACATTGCTCCGGGTACACTAAACAGCATCCTGAAGCAGTCTGGACTCAAGAAATGAGGAACCTATGCGCTACGCAGTGGTGATCGAAAAGTCCCGGCACAATTATTCGGCCTACGTGCCCGATCTTCCCGGCTGCATCGCCACCGGAAGCACCGTGGCCGAGACCCAACAGGCCATTCGGGAAGCGATCGAGCTGCACCTCTCGGGGATGCGGGAGGATGGAGTGCCGTTCCCGCCGCCATCCAGCCAGGTCGACTACATAGACGTTGCCGCCTGACAATGGCGGAATATTCCCGTCAACCTTCGCGCCTTTGCCGCTACATCGCCCCGGCCGCGTTCAACCGGGCACGATCTCCCGGGCCGCCACGGCCTTCGCGAAAGCGCCATTGAGCGCCGCGATGAAAGCGTTGTGCACGTCGCGCGCAGGAATCTTCGATCCGCCGAAGGAAAGGTCGCGTGTCGCGCAGGCATCGTGCGCGAGCACGCATTCGAATCCGTAGTCGGAAGCGGCGCGCGTCGACGTGTCGATGCACATGTGCGTCATCATCCCGGCGATCGCGAGCGTCCCGATCCCGTTTGACCGGAGGTGATCGAGGAGCGGCGTGTCGCGGAAGGCGTTGGGGAAATTCTTGGTGATCACCGTCTCGCCTTCGCGCGGCGCCACGGTCTCGTGGATCTTCGCGCCCTCGGTGCCGGGGAGGAAGAACGTCGCGCCGGGGCGAAGCGACTCGTGGCGGACGTGGATCACGGGGAGGTTCTTCGCACGGAATGCGGCGATGAGCCGCGCGGCTTGCGCCGCGGCCTCGGGGCTGCCGACGAGCTCCATCTTCCCGCCGGGGAAGTAGTCGTTCTGGATGTCGATGATCAGTAGCGCGGTGGTCATGTGATTACCCTCTCCCCGGCCCTCTCCCAAGGGAGAGGGAGAACACTAGCCCTTCTGCGTCACGAATTTGGTGACCAGGTAGCCGTCGAACGTCTCGGCGCCGCCCTCGCTGCCGTAGCCGCTCTCCTTCACGCCGCCGAACGGGGTTTCGGCCACGGCGAGGCCGACGT
Source organism: Usitatibacter sp. (assembly GCA_036377935.1). Lineage (GTDB taxonomy): Bacteria > Pseudomonadota > Gammaproteobacteria > Burkholderiales > Usitatibacteraceae > Usitatibacter. The sequence goes on along the minus strand of DASUXK010000439.1, from coordinate 5,593 downwards.
GGTTGATCGTCACCATGCCGGACTCGAGCGCATCGCCGAGCTTCGTCGCATTGCGCGTGGAGGTGGTGAACGCGTAGGCGGCGAGGCCGTACGGCAGGGAGTTCGCGCGCTCGATCGCGTCGTCGAGCTGCTTGAAGCGCTTGAGGCCGAGGATCGGGCCGAAGGGCTCCTGCGTCATCAGCTTCGAATCGTCGGGCGCCTCCTCGATCACCGTGGGCTCGAAGAAGTTGCCCTTGTCGCCCACCTTGTGGCCGCCGGCCAAAATCTTCGCGCCGCGCGCATCGGCATCCTCGACGAAGCCCGCCACCGCCGGCACGCGGCGCTGGTGCGCGAGCGGGCCCATCTTCGATTCCGGCTCCAGGCCCGGGCCCACCTTGAGCTTCGACACCTTCTCGAGGAAGCGCGAGACGAAGCGGTCGTACACCTTCTCCTGCACGTAGAAGCGCGTGGGCGAGACGCACACCTGGCCGGCGTTGCGGAATTTCGCGGAGGCCATGATGTCCGCCGCGCTCTCGACATCCGCGTCCTCGCACACGATCACCGGCGAGTGGCCGCCCAGCTCCATCGTGCACGGCTTCATGAGCGAGCCCGCCATCGCCGCGAGCTGCTTGCCCACGGGCACCGATCCGGTGAACGAGATCTTGCGCACGATCGGCGAATGGATGAGATAGGTCGAGACCTCGCTCGGCGCGCCCCACACCACGTTGAGGCATCCCGGAGGCAGGCCCGCCTCGTGGAACATGCGCGCGAGGGCCACCACCGCGCTCGGTGCGTCCTCGGGGCCCTTGATGATGATGGTGCATCCCGCGCCCAGCGCCGAGACCATCTTGCGGATGGCCTGGTTGAACGGGAAGTTCCACGGCGAGAACGCGGCGACGACCCCGATCGGCTCCTTCAGCACGAACTGCCGCACGCCCTCGTTCCTCGGCGTGATGACGCGCCCGTAGATGCGCCGGCATTCCTCCGCGGCCCACTCGGCGTGCTCGGCGCACACCGTCACCTCGCCCACGCCCTCGGCCAGGGTCTTCCCCTCGTCGAGCGTGATGTTGCGGCCGATCTCCTGCGCGCGCGCCCGGGAGAGCTCCGCCACCTTGCGCAGGATGCGGCTCCTCTCGACCGGCGAGGACTTGCGCCACGAGAGGAACGCCTTCTGCGCGCTCGCGAGCGCGTGGTCCAGGTCCTCCTTCGTCGCGTGGGGGAGCTTGCCGATCACCTCGCCGGTGGCCGGGTTCACGACGTCCTGCTCGCGGCGGCCGCCGCCCTTCAGGAACTCGCCGTTGATGTAGAGGCTGAGGACTTCGTACATGGCATTCGCGTGGGGGAAGTAGCCTTTCATTGTACGACGCGGCTACCCTATGGCCCGCGCCCGATCCCGGAGACCCCATGAAAGCCCGCTGGTACTTCGACTTCATCTCGCCTTACTCGTACCTGCACCTCAAGCACTTCGACCGCATCGCCGTGCCGCTCGGGATCGAGCCGGTGCCCGTGCTCTTCGCGGGGCTGCTGCAATCGGCCGGGCAGAAGGGGCCTGCGGAGATTCCGGCCAAGCGCGTGCAGACCTATCGCTACTGCACCTGGCTCGCGAAACGCGAGGGCATCGCCTTCCGCTTCCCGCCGCACCATCCGTTCAACCCGCTCTTCGCGCTGCGGCTCGCTATTGCGTGCGGCGCGACGCTCGATGTCGTCGAGCGCATCTTCGACGTCATCTGGAAGGAAGGACGCGATCCCGAGGAGGTGCAGACGCAGCGGCTGCTCGGCGAGCGTCTCGGCGTGGCGGATTTCGAGGCGGCCGTTTCCGCGTCCGAGGTGAAGGCGCGGCTGCGCGAGAACACGACGGCCGCCGCGGAGCGCGGCATCTACGGCGTGCCGACCTTCGAGATCGCCGGTGAGCTCTTCTGGGGCGTCGATGCGCTCGGCATGATGAACGACTTCCTGCGCGATCCGCGCCTCTTCGAGGAGCCGGAAATGGCGCGGGTGAGCGCGCTGCCGGTGGGGACGGCGCGGCGCACTTAGCGACGCCTCAGGGGTGCGCCGGCCGCCCCTTCCCGAACACCTTCTCGCAGGGATCGGGATCCGGCCCCGCGGAATTGGAAGCGGCGGTCGCCACGGCGCTCAGGCCCGCGGTCGCCACGGCGAGCACGCCCTTCGCGATCACCGCGGGCTTCGATTCCGGATCGAGGCGCACGCGCATCTTGCGAAGCGGCCCCGCGATCTGGATGTCGTCGGCGATCGTCGCGAGGCCCACGCCCTGCCCGGGCTTCGGCCGCACCGAGCCCTTCACGTCCACCTTCTCCTCGCGCAGGTTCACCTCGCCGGAGACGAGCAGGCGGCTCTCGCGGCTCATCGCGCCGACGATGTCCTTGCCCTTCGCCCGCCCCGACTCGAAGGGGAGCGCCGCGCCGACGCACTCGAAGTCGATCTCCTCCTTCGAGTCCTGCGCGAGGTTCACCATGCGCGCCTCCCAGTCGCCCGCGATCTTGGAGTCGTAGACGCCGGGGCCCATGAGGATCGACACGGGCCCGGTGAGCGACGCGGCGAGCGCCTTCATCGATTCGCCGGTCGCGCGGATCGACGCCTTCACCTTCATCGGCCCGCCGCGGAAATGCACCGGGCGATGGCGCTCGCGGAACCAGCGCTCGAGGAGCACGCCGTCCGCATCGACGCTCGCCTGGAGCGATTTCGCGGAGCCGTCGAGCTTCATCGTGCCCTTCACCTTCCCGCCGAGCGCTTTCGCCTCGAACGGCTCGAGCACGAGGCGGTCGCCGTCGATCGCGAGGCGTCCCGAGGCCTCCGCGAGCGCGATGCCGTCGGGCAGCACGAGGCGGCCGAAGCGAAGGTCGATCGTGCCGTGCCGCTCCTTCATCGCCGCGAGCATGCCCCACGGAAGCGGGCGCACGGGAAACATCTCGCCCTCGGGCGGCGGCTTCGGCTTCTCGTCACCCACGTCGAGCAGGGCCTGGCCCCAGTCGAGGTCGGCGCTCTCCAGTCGCGCGGCGAAGCGCGCGGGCGTGGTCGAGAGGTCGAACGCGATGGAGCCGTGGGCGCGATGCTCGCCGAGCCGCACGTCGACCGCGCGAAGCTCCACCCGGCGCGGCGAGCGCGTGACCTTCGCGCGCGCCACGATCGGCGCGGTGTGGCGCTCGCGCTTGCCGAAGAAGGCGAGCATGTCGTCGAGCGAGCGGCTCTCGAGGGTCGCGTCGAAGGTCGCCCGCTCCATGTCGTGGTCGAGCGGGATCGTGCCCTTCGCGACGACCTTCGTCCCTCCCCAGTCGAGGCGGATCTCGCCGGGCGTCGTCGCCCCCGCCTGCCCGAGGCGCGAGAGGTCGTCGAAGCGCCCGTTCGCCCGCATCGCACGGCCGTTCCTCGCGAGCGTCGTCTCCACGCGCACGTCGCGAAGGCCGGGATCCATCGTCGCCGCGGCCTTCTCGATGCGCCAGAGGTCGACCTTCCCGCTGCGCCGGCGATAGGAAACCTGCGTGTTCGAAACGTCCACCTGCTCGAACGTGCTCCACGCGGGCGCGGCGGGCGGATGCGCGGGCGCGGAGCCCGGCGGGTGCCCGATCTCCCAGCTCTTCGCGCCGTCTTCGCGCACCTCGAGGTTCGCGCGCGCACCGTCGATGGCCACGCTCTCGACCCGCGCATGGCCGACGAGGAGCGGCAGGAGCTGCAGCTTCGCGACCACCTCGCGCGCGCGGAGCAGGTCGCGCTCGTGCGCCCAGTCTGGATTGGCGATGACGACGTCCTGCGCCACGAGCGTCGGCCGCGGAAAGACGTCGAGGCGCACCGATCCCACCTGGAGGTCGAGGTCCCATGCCGCACGCGCCTTCGCGCGCGCTTCGCCGGCGAGGCGGTCCGGATCGACGAGCGCGTGCAGCGCGAGCGCGGCGCACGCGACGAGCGCGGCCAGGACGGCCGCGATACCGAGCGCCGCCTTTCGCCGATTCGCCATGGAGCCCCGCCGAGGGAGATTGGATCGTTGACCCGCCGGCGGCGCCAAAGGTTCGGAACGTCGGCCCTCGCCTACAGCCGCGAGAGGAATTCCTCCCGCGAGATCCGGAACAGCCGGTGCGGCCGCAGCGCGTGGCCTTCGGGGATGCGCGGATGCTCGAAGCCGCCGTCCTCGCGCATGCCGATCCGTTGCATGACCGCCATGGAGCGCCGGTTCGGCAGCGCCGTGAACGAGACGACCTCGGGCAACTCCAGGGTCTCGAACGCGATGCGCAGCGCCTCGCGCGCCGCTTCGCTCGCGTAGCCCGCGCCCCATGCCTCGCGCGCGAGCCGCCAGCCCACCTCGATCGCCGGCGCGATCGGCAGGTCCTCGGGCGCCGGCGCGAGACCGACGAAGCCGAGGAACCGTCCGTCCTCGCGCCGCTCCGCCGCCCAGAGTCCCCATCCTCGCGACGCGATCGCCTCGCGCAGGCGATCGAAGGCCGCGTCGCTCTGCTCGCGCGAGAGCATCGCCGGGAAATGCGCCATCACCGCCGGATCGGCGTTGAGCGCGGCGAACGGCGCCCGATCGTCCTCGCGCCACTGCCGAAGGCGCAGCCGCGCCGTCTCGCGCTCGATCGGATGCGGCTCGGCCGCGTACCAGCGGAAGCGCAGGCACTCGTCGCCGCCGCAGGGCTCGGGGGCGCGGAAGCGCAGGAACGCCGCCCCGCCGCTCGCGACGATCACCTTGCGGGAAATCGCGTTCCCGACGTCGGCGACGATGTCCGCGTACGTGAGCCCCTCGCGCCGCACGCGCTCGCGCAGCATGCCGAGCGCGGCGCGCGCGTACCCGCGCCCGCGCTTCCACGGCACGACGCCGTAGCCGATGTGCCCGAGGCAGGTGGGCGGCAGCGCATGGGTGCCGCGCTCCCAGCGCAGCGAGATCGCGCCGCAGAACTCGCCGTCCCACATCCAGAATCGATAGCTGGGTAGCCGCCTCGCGCGCGAGCCGTCGGGCAGCACGATCGGCGGTCCCTTCGCCTCGGGATCGACCTGGCGGGCGACGAAGCCGGCGGCATCGCGATCGATCTCCTCGAGCTCCTCGCGAATCGCGTCCACCGGGCGATGACTGTCGAAGGACCAGCCGCGGCGCAGCGCGTCGACGTAGGAAGGCAGGTGCTCGAGTGTGGGCTCGACGAGCTTCATGCGGAGCGGTACTCCGGAAGCGCGATGTCGTCGCGCAGGTCGCGCCCCACGACCCAGTCCGCGAAGGGCGCGAATCGCATGAGGCGCGTCGCGACGTCGCGAAACGCGATGCCGAGCGAGCTTGCCGGCGCGAAGGTGGAGGCGAGCTTCATCGCGGCGAGCTGCTTGCGCCGCAGGAAGGGCATGAGCCGCTCCTCGTAGCGCGCGAGGGCGCCAGCCACGTCGTGCGGTGTGGCGGCGAGCTCGCCCGCGAGCACGTACGCCTCGGCGATGGCGAGCCCGGTGCCTTCCCCGGCCAGCAGCGATACGCAGGCGCCCGCGTCTCCGGCGAGCGCGACGCGGCCCTTCGACCAGCGGTCCATGCGGATCTGGCTCACCCGGTCGAAATAGAGCGGCTCGGCGCGCTGCATCGCTTCGAGGATGCGCGGGCATTCCCATCCGGCGGGTGCGAACGCGCGCG
>DASUXK010000438.1:0-3738 GCA_036377935.1 Usitatibacter sp. | reverse complement strand
TCCTCGGGATTGATCGCGAACTGCACGTTGGAGCCGCCGGTCTCGACCCCGATCTCGCGCAGGCACGCGATCGAGGCGTCGCGCATCACCTGGTATTCCTTGTCGGTGAGCGTCTGGGCGGGGGCGACCGTGATCGAGTCGCCCGTGTGCACGCCCATGGGATCGAGGTTCTCGATCGAGCAGATGATGATGCAGTTGTCGTTCCGGTCCCGCACCACCTCCATCTCGAACTCCTTCCACCCGATCACGGATTCCTCGATGAGGAGCTCCTTGGTGGGGGAAGCGTCGAGGCCGCGCTCGCAGATGGTGTCGAACTCCTCCATGTTGTAGGCGATGCCGCCGCCGGTGCCGCCGAGGGTGAAGGAGGGCCGGATGATGGTGGGGAAGCCGACCATCGCCTGCACCTGGCGCGCCTCCTCGAGCGAATGGGCGAGCGCGCTCCGCGGCGACTCCAGCCCGATCTTCGCCATCGCGATCTTGAACTTCTCGCGGTCCTCGGCCTTGTCGATCGCCTCCTTGCGCGCGCCGATCATCTCGACCGCGAACTTCTCGAGCACGCCTTCGCGCGCGAGGTCGAGCGCGCAGTTCAACGCCGTCTGGCCGCCCATCGTGGGCAGCAGCGCGTCGGGCCGCTCCTTCTCGATGATGCGCGCGACCATCGGCCAGGTGATGGGCTCGATGTAGGTGACGTCGGCCATCTCCGGGTCGGTCATGATGGTCGCCGGGTTCGAATTGACGAGGATGACCTTGTAGCCCTCCTCGCGCAGCGCCTTGCACGCCTGCGCGCCCGAGTAGTCGAACTCGCACCCCTGCCCGATCACGATCGGGCCGGCGCCGATGATGAGGATGCTCTTGATGTCTGTCCGCTTGGGCATTCTTTGCTAAGGCGAGGGAGCCACGGAACGCTGTTTCCGTTCTTCCATGAGCTTCACGAAGCGGTCGAAGAGGACGGCCATCTCGTGCGGCCCCGGGCTCGCCTCGGGGTGGCCCTGGAAGCTGTACACGGGCTTGTCGACGAACCGCATCCCCTGCAGCGAGCCGTCGAAGAGCGAGCGGTGGGTGGCCTTCACGTTGGGCGGCAGCGTCTTCTCGTCCACCGTGAAGCCGTGGTTCTGGCTGGTGATGAAGACCTTGCCCGTCTCCAGGTCCTGCACGGGATGGTTCGCGCCGTGGTGGCCGAACTTCATCTTGGTGGTCTTCGCGCCGGCGGCGAGGCCGAGGAGCTGGTGGCCGAGGCAGATGCCGAAGACGGGCGTGCCGCTGTCGACGATCTCGCGGATCGCCTCGATCGCGTAGGCGCACGGCTCGGGATCGCCCGGCCCGTTGGACAGGAACACGCCGTCGGGCTTCAGCGCGAGCGCCTCCTTCGCCGTGGCGGTGGCCGGCAGCACGGTCACCTTGCAGCCGCGCTCGGCGAGGTTCCTCAGGATGTTGTGCTTCACGCCGTAGTCGAAGGCGACCACGTGGAACTTCGCCGGGCCGCCGGGCTTGTAGCCGGTGCCGAGCGCCCAGAGGCTGCCGTTCCAGTCGTAGGGCTGCTTCACGCTCACGACCTTCGCGAGGTCCTGGCCCGCCATGGACGGGGCCGCGCGCGCCGCCGCGAGCGCCGCCTTCTCGTCGATGTCCGAGGCGCGCTGCCCGGGCTTGCCCGTGAGGATGCAGCCGTTCTGCGCGCCCTGGCTGCGCAGCAGGCGCGTGAGCCGGCGCGTGTCCACGTCGCCGATCGCCACCACGCGGTTGCGCTCGAGGTACGTCGGCAGGTCCTCCTGCTCGCGCCAGTTCGACGCGGCGAGGGGGAGATCCCGGATCACGAGGCCCGCGGCGAACACCTTGCGCGATTCGGCGTCCTCGGCGTTCGCGCCCACGTTGCCGATGTGCGGATAGGTGAGCGTCACGACCTGCCCGGCGTAGGAGGGATCGGTGAGGATCTCCTGGTAGCCGGTCATCGCGGTGTTGAACACCACCTCGCCCACCGCGCGGCCGGGCTCGGCGCCCTCCCCATCGAAACCGATGCTGCAGCCGCGGAAAACGCTCCCGTCGGCGAGGACCAGGACGGCGGGGGTCTTGTGCTGCACGAAACGGCTCCGGAACGAGGTTTGCGGAATGCCCGCGCGAAACGCGGGCGCAAAAAAACGGGAGAGCGCAACTACCGACCTGGCTCATCCCGCTTCATTGACCGAAAATTATAGCAGAACGGCCGGTCCCGGTCACCCCGGCGGGCGCTCCCGGGCCACCCGCGAGGAAGATGGGGCGCGGGCGCGGCAACTTCAAGCGCCCGCCGGGAGAAAATCCGCGCGCCATGGAACACCTGCAGAGGCAGGGTCTACTTGAGGCCCAGGACGTCCTGCATGTCGTAGAGGCCGGGAGGTCTGCCGAGGAGGAACCGCGCCGCGCGCATGGCGCCCTGCGCGTACGTCGCGCGGCTCGAGGCGCGGTGCGTGATCTCGATGCGCTCGCCGGGGCCCGCGAAGAAGACGGTATGGTCGCCGACGATGTCGCCGCCGCGCGCGACCGAGAAGCCGATGGTTCCCGCCTTGCGCTCGCCGGTCACGCCATGGCGGGCGTGCACCGCCGATTTCTCGAGCGAGGCGCCGCGCGCCGCGGCCGCCACCTCGCCCAGCTTCAGCGCCGTGCCCGAAGGCGCGTCCACCTTGAGCTTGTGGTGGATCTCGAACACCTCCACGTCGTACTCGGGGCCGAGGGCGCGCGCCGCGGTCTCGACGAGCTTCAGCGCCACGTTCACGCCGATGCTCATGTTGGGCGCCATGACGATCCCGATCTCGGAAGCGGCGTCGCGGATCGCGGCGAGCTGCTTCGCGTCGAAGCCGGTGGTGCCGATCACCATGGCGCGCTTCGCGGCGCGACATGCCGCGAGGTGCGCGAGCGTGCCCTCGGGGCGCGTGAAGTCGACCAGCACGTCGGCGGCCGCGAGCGCCGCCTTCGCATCCGGCTCGATGCGCACGCCGCGCGCGGCGGCGGCGATCTCGCCCGCATCGCGCCCGGCCAGCGGGCTCGAGGCGACCTCGAGCGCCGCGGCGAGGAGCACGCCCTCGGTGGAGGTCGCCGCCTCGAGGAGCGCGCGGCCCATGCGCCCGCCCGCGCCCGCGACCGCGACGCGCACCGCGCTCATTTCGCCGGCGTCCCCGCCTTCGGCTCGCCCGCGCCCTCGGCCTTCACCGGCGGCGGCGGGGGCGGGTTCGCGTCGCCCGTCCAGCGCTCGAGCTTGTCGTTCTTGAAGAACACCGTGAGGTGCTTGTGCGCGACGGTCTTGCCCCCGGGCGCGTTGTCGAAGTAGTAGTCCCAGCGGTCGACGTGGAAGATGTCGGTGAGCAGCGGCGTGCCGAGGACGAGCCTCACCTGCTGTCGGCTCATGCCGGGCTTCAACAGGTCGACGCGATCCTGCGTCACGTAGTTGCCCTGCTCGATGTCGATCTTGTGCACGCAGCCGGCGGCGAGCGCGGCGAGGAGGATCAGGGCGGGAATTCGCATGAGCGGGAGAGGAATCGTGGACCGCGCATTATATCGTTCCGCTGTATCCTTCCGGCATGAGCGACCATCCCAAGGAACTCAAGAGCACCGGGCTCAAGGTGACGGTCCCGCGGCTGCGCGTGCTCGACCTCTTCCAGCACAGCGAGACGCGCCACCTCACCGCCGAGGATGTGTACCGCAAGCTCCTCGAGGAGCACTCCGACATCGGGCTCGCGACGGTCTACCGCGTGCTCACGCAGTTCGAGCAGG
>DASUXK010000437.1:0-2557 GCA_036377935.1 Usitatibacter sp. | reverse complement strand
GATGCCCGGGTTGCGCGCGGTCACCGAGCCGCTCGCCCCGTTCAGCGCGGCGCTCGCCGGCGACCTCATGGTGGCCCGCACCGGCTACACCGGCGAGGACGGCTTCGAGATCGCGATGCCGGCCGATGGCGCGGTGGCGATGTGGCGCTCGCTGGTCGCGGCCGGTGCGCGTCCCTGCGGGCTCGGCGCCCGCGACACGCTGCGTCTCGAGGCCGGCATGAACCTCTATGGGCAGGACATGGACGAGCGCGTCTCGCCGCTCGACGCGGGCCTGGGCTGGACGGTCGATCTCGCCGGGGCGCGCGATTTCGTGGGGCGCGAGGCGCTCGTCGCCCGCGGGCAGCAGCGCGACTTCGCGGGCCTCGTGCTGCTCGAGCCCGGCGGCGTGCTGCGCGCCCACCAGGAAGTCTTCGAAGGCGACCAGCGCATCGGCGAGATCACGAGCGGCACGTTCTCGCCCACGCTCGGCCGCTCCATCGCGCTCGCCCGCGTGCGCCGCGGTATCGCGCGCGGCGCGACCGTCGCCGTCGAGGTGCGGGGCAAGCGCCTCGCGGCGCGCGTCGTGAAGCCCGTTTTCGTGCGGCACGGACAATCCCAACTTCCCCCCGAGGAGCCCCGATGAAACTCCCCCAGGACCTGCGCTACACCGCATCGCACGAGTGGACGCGCCGCGAGCCCGACGGCACCGTGAGCGTCGGCATCACCGATCACGCGCAGGAGCAGCTCGGCGACATCGTGTTCATCGAGGCGCCGCAGCCCGGCCGCAAGGTGAAGGCGGGCGAGGCGGTGGGCGTGGTGGAATCCGTGAAGGCCGCCTCCGACATCTACGCGCCGGTCTCGGGCGAGATCGTCGCCGCGAACGCCGAGCTCGCATCCGCGCCCGAGAAGGTGAACGCCGACGCGTTCGCCGCCTGGATGTATCGCATCAAGCCCGACGATCCCGCGGCGCTGGACGAGCTCCTCGACGCCGCGGGATACGAGAAGGCCGCATCGGACTGAAGCCGCGGAGGACGCCATGCCCGACACGCCCCTGGGAGCCGCCACCCGCGCGGGACTCGCCGAGCTCGAGGACCGCGCCGCTTTCCGCCGCCGGCACATCGGCCCCGGCGAGGACGAGCAGGCGCGCATGCTCGCCTTCCTCGGCTTCGCGTCGCGCGAGGCGCTGGTGGACGCGGCGATTCCGCCCGCGATCCGGCGCCGCACGCCCATGGGGCTGGGCGCGCCGCATCCGGAGGGCGAGGCGCTGGCGAAGCTGCGCGCGATGGCGCTCGCCAACCGCGTCTTCAAGTCGTACCTCGGGCAGGGCTACTACGGCACCTGGACGCCGGCCGTGATCCTCCGGAACGTGCTCGAGAATCCGGGCTGGTACACCGCGTACACGCCGTACCAGCCGGAGATCTCGCAGGGGCGGCTGGAGGCGCTGCTCAATTTCCAGACGATGGTGGCGGAGCTCACGGCGCTGCCCGTCGCGAACGCTTCGCTCCTCGACGAGGCGACCGCGGTGGCGGAGGCGATGACGCTCTGCCGGCGCATGTCGACGTCGGCCTCGCGCGTCGTCGCGGTCGCCGACGACGTGCTGCCGCAGACGATCGCCGTGCTGCGCACGCGCGCGGCACCCCTCGCGATCGAGGTGCGCGTCGCGCCGGCGGACGAGCTCGCGTCGATCGACGCCTTCGCGGCGATCGTGCAGTACCCGGGCGTCGATGGCGACGTGCGCGACTTCGCGCCGCTCGCCTCCGCGCTGCACGCGCGCGGCGCCTACCTCATCGCCGCGGCCGACCTCCTCGCGCTCGCGATCCTGTCGCCCCCGGGGGAGTGGGGCGCCGACGTCGCGGCCGGCACCACGCAGCGCTTCGGGATGCCGATGGGCTTCGGCGGGCCGCACGCCGCCTACCTCGCGGTGCGCGACGAGCTCAAGCGCCAGATGCCGGGCCGCCTCGTGGGCCTGTCGGTGGATGCGCAGGGAAAGCCCGCGCTGCGCCTCGCGCTGCAGACGCGCGAGCAGCACATCCGGCGCGAGAAGGCGACCTCGAACATCTGCACCGCGCAGGTCCTCCCCGCGGTGATCGCGTCGATGTATGCGGTCTACCACGGTCCCGAGGGGCTCGCCCGCATCGCCTCGCGCACGCACCGGCTCACGGCGATCCTCGCCGCGGGCCTCGCGCGCCTCGGGTTGCGCGTATCGCCCGCCGCGTTCTTCGACACGCTCGTCGTCGAGGCGGGCGATCGCCGCGATGCGATCCTCGCGCGTGCGCAGGCGCAGCGGATGGACTTCCGGCGCATGGAAGGCGCACGCCTCGGCATCTCGCTCGACGAGACCACGGGCCGCGCGGAGGTCGAGGCGATTCTGCGCGTGTTCGGCGGCGAGGCGGCGGCGGGCATGACCGTGGACGATCTCGAGGGCGTGGAGGAGGCGATTCCGGCCGCGCTGCGCCGGCGCTCGCCCTGCCTCGCCCATCCCGTCTTCAACCGATACCGCTCGGAGACGGACATGATGCGCTACCTGCGCCGGCTCGCGGCGCGCGACGTGGCGCTCGACCGCTCGATGATCCCGCTG
>DASUXK010000436.1:0-5692 GCA_036377935.1 Usitatibacter sp. | reverse complement strand
ACCAGCCCCTGCGCCACCGAGGCCGGCACGTCGGGCAGCAGCATCGCGAAGGCGAAGAGCAGCAACGCCGAGGGCGCGGTGAAGGCGACGAATGCGGCGAGCGCGCCGCCCCAGCCCGCACGCAGCAGCCCGAGGCTGAATCCCATCTGGCTGCTCGCCGGGCCGGGAAGGAACTGGCACAGCGCGAGCACCTCCGCGAACTGCGCTTCCGTCACCCAGCGCCGGCGCTCGACGATCTCGCGCCGGAAGTAGCCGAGGTGGGCGATGGGGCCGCCGAAGGAGGTGAGGCCGAGGCGCAGGAAGGTCGCGAAGACTTCGGCGGCACTGCCTCGGGTGCGGGTTTCCATGACCGTTCGGGGGGAAAATGCGCCATGGTACCTGCACGCCGGCGCGGTTCCCGGGTCGAACCACCGCGGCCCAGCCTGCCTTGATGGGAATCAATCGAGCGGGCGCCACGCTCGCGTAAGAAGGGAACATGGATTGCCCGCTCCTCGAAGGGGATCGAAGATGACCGCACGCGAGCCCCCGGAACGATCCACCACATCGGCTTCCGCGGGCGAGCGCGGCAAGCTCGCGCGCGAGACGCTCGCGATCGTGCTCGCCGGGGGCCGGGGCACGCGCCTGCAGGACCTCACGCAATGGCGCGCGAAGCCCGCGGTGCCGTTCGGCGGCAAGTTCCGCATCATCGACTTCACGCTCTCCAATTGCGTGAACTCGGGCATCCGCCACATCGGGGTCTGCACCCAGTACCGCTCGCAGAGCCTCATCCGCCACCTGCAGCGCGCCTGGAGCTTCCTCGACGGGCGCTTCGGCGATTTCGTGGAGCTGCTGCCGGCGCAGCAGCGCGTCACCGCGAGCTGGTACGAGGGCACGGCCGACGCGGTCTACCAGAACCTCGACCTCCTGCGGCGCTTCAGCTTCCGCCATGCGCTGATCCTCGCCGGCGACCACGTGTACAAGATGGATTACGGCAAGCTCCTCGAGGACCACGCGGCGAGCGGGGCGCGGCTCAGCATCGCGTGCATCGAGGTGCCGCTCGCGCAGGCGGCGGGCGCGCTCGGCGTCGTGCGCGTCGACGAGCACGGCCGGGTGGTGGATTTCGAGGAGAAACCGGAATCGCCCGCGCCGATCCCCGGCGACCCCGGGCGCACGCTCGCGAGCATGGGCATCTACGTGTTCGACGCGGCCTTCCTCGACGAGACGCTGCTGCGCGACGCCGCCGACGCCGATTCCGCGCACGATTTCGGCAAGGACGTGATCCCCCGCCTGGTGCGCGAGGGCGTGCCGGTGTCCGCGCACCGCTTCGCGGAAAGCTGCGTGAACGTGAGCGCCGGCGGCGAGCCCTACTGGCGCGACGTGGGGACCGTGGACGCGTACTGGGAGGCGAACCTCGACCTCACGCACGTCGTGCCGGACCTGAACCTCTACGATCGCGCGTGGCCCATCTGGACCTGGCAGGAGCAGATGCCGCCCGCGAAGTTCGTCTTCGACGGCGAGGATCGGCGCGGCACCGCGCTCGATTCGCTCATCTCGGGCGGCTGCATCGTGAGCGGCTCGATCGTGCGGCGCTCGCTCCTTTCCACCGGCGTGCACGTGCACAGCTTCTGCACCATCGAGGATTCGGTGGTGCTGCCCGACGTGGACATCGGCCGCAACTGCACGATCCGGCGCGCGGTGATCGATTCGGGATGCCGCCTGCCCGAAGGCTTCAGCGTCGGCGTCGACCCCGGGAAGGACCGGCGGCGATTCACGATCACCGAGCGGGGCGTGGCGCTCGTCGTGCCCGAGATGCTCGGGCAGATGATCCACGAGCCGGCGCGCGCGGCGAGGTGAGCGAGGAGCCGCGCGTGGAGCTGGTCCTCGCGTGGCACATGCACCAGCCCGATTACCGCGACCACGCGACGGGCGAGTTCCGCCTGCCGTGGACGTACCTGCACGCGCTGAAGGACTACAGCGACATGGCCGCCCACCTCGAGCGGCACCCGGGCCTGCGCGCCGTGGTGAACTTCACGCCGGTGCTCCTGGACCAGCTCGAGGACTATCGCGACCAGTTCGCCACCGGGCGCGTGCGCGATCCCCTGCTGCGCATCCTCGGCCGCGCCGCGGGCGAGCCGCTGTCCGAAGCGCAGCGCGCGTTCGTCCTCGAGCGCTGCACGCCCGCGGGAAGGGAGCGCATGTTCCGCCCGCTCGCGGCCTTCGAGCGCCTCCTCGATGTCTTCGAGACGCTGCGCGCGCGCGGCCCGCCGGCGCGCTACCTCTCGGACGAGTACGTGGACGAGCTGCTCGCCTGGTATCACCTCGCCTGGCTCGGCGAGACGGTGCGACGCTCGTCCGAAACCGCGGCGCGGCTCCTCAGCGTGGGCGACGGCTTCACGGCCCGCGACCGGCGCACGCTCTTCGAGCTCGTGGGCGAGGTGGTGGGCGGCATCGTTCCCCGCTACCGGCGGCTCGAGGAGGCGGGCCGCATCGAGCTTTCCACCACGCCCGTGTGCCATCCGCTCGCGCCGCTGCTCGTCAACCTGCGCTGCGCGCGCGAGCCGAATCCCGAGATCCGCCTGCCCGTCGCGCGCGAGTATCCCGGCGGCGCCGCGCGCGTCCAGGGCCAGCTGCACGCGGCGTTGCGCTCGCATCGCGAGCGCTTCGGCGCCGCGGCCGCGGGCGTGTGGCCGGCGGAAGGCGCGGTTTCCGCGCCGCTCGTCGCGATGCTCGGCGAGGCCGGATGCGCGTGGACGGCGAGCGCCGAGTCCGTGCTCGTGGCGAGCCTGCGCGCGGGCGGGCAACCCGTGGCGCCGGGCTCGTTCCACCGCCCGTATCGCCTCGACGGGACGCCGGGGCCCGCGATGTTCTTCCGTCACGATCGCCTCTCCGACCTCATCGGCTTCGAGTACCCGAAGTGGAAGGCGGCCGACGCCGCGGCGGATTTCGCGCAGGCCCTCGAAGCGATCGGCGCCGAGGCGCGCGACGAGCCGCCGCTCGCGAGCGTGATCCTCGACGGCGAGAACTGCTGGGAGCACTACGACTACAACGGATACGACTTCCTCGACGCGCTCTACGGGCGCCTCGAATGGCACCCCACCGTGCACACGACCACCTTCGCGGCGCATCTCGCCGCGCGCACGGCGCCGCCCGCGCCGCTGAAGAAGCTCGCCGCCGGAAGCTGGTCCCACGCGAGCTTCTCCGAATGGATCGGCTCGCCCGCGAAGAACCACGGCTGGGACCTGCTGTGCGCGGCGAAGCAGAGCTACGACCTGGTCCTCGCGAGCGGGCGCCTGGACGATGCGGCGCAGCGCCGGGCGGCCCGGCAGCTCGCCGCATGCGAGGGGTCCGACTGGTTCTGGTGGATGGGGCGCGAGCACCGCGACACGGCGGCCTTCGAGGCGCTCTTCCGCACGCATCTCGCGAACCTCTACGCCTGCCTCGCCCTGCCGGTGCCCGCGGCCCTCGCGCCCGCTTGATGGCCATCAACTGCGCATCGGCGCGTCGGCCCAGAATCGAAACAGGAGGCAACGATGGTTCGATACGAAGTGTGGACGAAGGTGGAGCACAAGGCGCCGGACCGTTTCCTGGCGCGGGCCGTCGCGACCCCCTGCGGCGTGGAGCAGCGATGCGCGCCCGAGGAGCGGACCGCGGAATGCGTGTCGCTCACGGCGGCGCGGATCGCGGGCCAGCGCCTCGCCGCCGGCCTGCGCCACGACATCGTCGCGCGCGGCAACGCGGTGCTCGAGGAGCTGCCGCGGCCGCCGCTTTCCGCGGCCCGCAGGCGGGTCCCTGCGCTCGAAACCGGAGGACATCATGGGGATCGGTGAGATCTGCAGCCGCGAGGTGGTCTTCGTCGCACCGGGCGAGAGCGTCGCCCAGGCCGCGCGGCTCATGCGCGAGCACCACGTGGGCAGCCTCGTGGTCGTGGAAGGCGGACCTGGCGGCCGGCGCCCGATCGGCATGTTCACGGACCGGGATGTCGCGGTCGGCGTGGTCGCCCTCGGCCTCGATCCCGAGGCCATCCCGGTCGAGGTCGCGATGCGCGGGCGCGTGGCCACGTTGCGCGAGGACGAGGGAATCGGACGCGCCGTGGCGTTGATGCGCTCCGAAGGCGTGCGGCGGCTCGCCGTCGTCGACGCATCGGGCAAGCTCGTGGGCGTGCTCGCGGCGGACGACCTCATCGACCTCCTCGCCGGCGAGATGTCCGGCCTTTCGGCGATGCTCGGCCGCGAGGTGGGGCGCGAGCGCGAGGAGCGGTCCGTCGAGCCGATGGCCTGAGCGTGCGCACGCCCCGCATCTACATCGCCTATGCACCGCGCGCCGGGCTGCGCTGCGCCGTGGCCTACCTCGCCGGCGAGCGCGACGTGCACGGCTGGTTCACGGGGCAGTCCGAGGGCGGATACGCGAGCGCGTATTTCGTCCTCGAGGATTTCTACACGCGCCGCGAAACGCGCTACGTCGAGATTCCGGAGACCGAGCTTCATTCGCGATGGACGGGCGACGAGGCGCTGAGCCACGAACTCGCGCGGCTGCAGGAGATGTTCCGCTCCGAATGGCTGTTCTATCCCGACGAGGTCGGCGCCGAGCTGCAGCTCGCGCGCTACGCGGAGGGCGAGCTCGCCGGCGGCGAGGTGAACGTGCGCTTCGAACGGCTCAACCGCTTCTCGCGCGAGCAGGCGACATGGACGTACCTTTCGCGCGATTGCGAGCACGGCGTGCTCCGGTTCCTCTCGGGGCACTGGCCCCTCGACTGCCGCGTCGAGGAGGAGTAGCCGGCGCGCCGCTTCAGCGGTCCTTGTTGCGCGGAGGCCCCGCCTGCCGTTCCGCGGGCACGTCCGTGCGGTCGGCGATGATCGCGCGGTTGACGGGCGTCAAGCCGCGCCGTCCCACGCTTGCGACGATGGATTGCATGAGACAGGTCATCCCCGAGACGCCCCCCGAGTACGACACGACGCGCATCATCGAGCGCCCCGACGGCTTCTACTGGAAGGAGAAGGGCGTCGCGCGCGAGTACGGCCCGTTCGCGACGCTGCTCGAAGCGGTGCAGGACATGCAGGCGGTCGACACCGGCGACGAGGCGCCGATCGAGCCGGGCGAGACGCTCGAGGAAGCCGAGGTCGAGATCGGCATCTCCGACTGGGTGGATCCGGACACGGGCCTTCCGGCCGAGGCGGACGGGCGCCATCTCGAGGAGCACTGAGCGTGAAGGCGCTCGCGCGCGATCGCGGCGGCCGAAGCGGCGCCGGGCTGGCAGGAGATCGCCGCAACCTTCCCGGGCTAGACCGCTTCCGGCATCGGCTTGCGTGCGCCCTCCGACGGCAGCTCGCGCGCGAGCGCCTTGAACTCCTGCCACGGCAGCGCGGGCCACACCTCCGAATGCGCGTGCCCGTAGCTCCTCGCGAGCACCGAGACGCGCATGGCGGTCTCGATGTCGGGGGCGGTGAAGATGTCGACATAGTCCCACGGGCCGAGGATCGCGTAGTTCACGATCCAGTCGACCTCCTTGCAGTCGTCGCGGACGCGGTCGGCGAAGTGCCGCTCGAGCGTCTCGAAGGAGCGGGGCTGGTGCAGCGATTGCTCGGACAGGCGGGTGAGCATCACGAACGTGGGCATGGCGGCTCCTTTCGGGTGGAGGGCGTAGGGGGCGCTGCGAGGTCCGGCTCGCCGCATCCGGCGAGGATGTCGGCGCGCACGGCGTCGCGCAGCCGCGCCG
>DASUXK010000435.1:0-6201 GCA_036377935.1 Usitatibacter sp. | reverse complement strand
CTTGTCGCGCGTGACGAGCTCCTGCGCGAGGCGCTTGGCGACCTCGGGGTTCGGGCCGCCCGTGTCGCGCACGATCACCTCGATCTTGCGGCCCGCGAACGTGTCGCCGTGCAGCTTGAAGAACGCGTCGATGCCCGCCTTCATCTGGCGGCCGAAGTCGGCGGCCCCGCCGGAGAACGGCGCGATCATGCCGACCTTCACGGGCGCGGCGGCGAAGGCGAGCGAAGCGGCGAGGGAAGCGAGGGCGGCGGCGAGTCTCTTCATCGTTCGATTCATCGTTCGATCCTTGGGGCGGCGTATCCGAAGCGAGCGCACGAGGATGCCGACCACCGGGCGCTGCGTCAACCGGAAGCCGCGTCGTCGAACGGCAAGCCCACGTAGTTCTCCGCGAGCGACGTCGCCGCCGCCCGCGACGCGGCGACGTACGCGAGCTGCGCGAGCTGCAGCTTGCGATGGAAGCCGTCCTCGCCGTGGAAGCGATGCAGCATCGCGGTCATCCACCACGAGAAATGCTCGGCGCGCCAGACCCGCGCGAGGCACCGCGGCGAGTAGGTGCCGAGGATGCGCTCGCCGCCGCCGGCGTACCACCCGGCGAGCACCTGCGCGAGCACGCGCGCGTCGGCGACCGCGAGGTTGAGCCCCTTGGCGCCCGTGGGCGGCACGATGTGCGCCGCATCGCCCGCGAGGAAGAGCCGGCCGCGGCGCATCGGCTCGGCGACGAAGCTGCGCATGCCGGTCACGCCCCTCTCGAGGATCGGTCCCTCGCCGGGATGCCAGCCGTCCTCGCCTTCGAAGCGCGCGCGCAGCTCCGACCAGGTGCGATCGTCGCTCCACGCCTCGAGCGTTTCGTCGGGCGCGACCTGCAGGTAGAGCCGCGTGACCGAGGGCGAGCGCATGCTGAAGAGCGCGAACCCGCGATCGTGATGGGCGTACACCAGCTCGTCGCGCGAGGGCGCCGCCCGCACGAGGATGCCGAGCCACGCGAAGGGATAGGCGCGCTCGTGGACCGTGAGGGCGCCATCGGGGATCGAGGCGCGGCACGCGCCGTGGAAGCCGTCGCAGCCCGCGACGAAATCGCAATCGACCACGTGCGCGCTTCCGCCGGCCTCGAAGCGCACGCGGGGATGCTCGCCTTCGATGCCCTCGATCGCCACGCGCGTCGCCTCGAAGTGAATGGGCCGCCCCGCGGCGAGGCGCGCCGCGATGAGGTCCTTCACCACCTCCTGCTGCCCGTACACCGTGATCGAGCGCCCCGTGAGCGCGGCGAAATCGATGCGGTGCGCGCGCCCGCCGAAGCGCAGCTCGATCCCGTGGTGCACGAGCCCTTCGCGGCGCATGCGCTCGCCCACGCCGCATTCGTGGAGAAGATCGGCCGTGCCCTGCTCCAGGACGCCCGCGCGGATGCGCCTCTCGACGTGCTCGCGGCTCTTCGCCTCGATCACGACGGAATCCACGCCCGCGCGATGCAGCAGGTGGGCGAGCGTGAGGCCCGCGGGTCCGGCGCCGACGATGGCGACTTGCGTGCGCACGTTCCTCTCCCCGGAATGTGGACCGATTCTATCCGCCTCGCGCGCGCGCTTCGCATAGTAAGATCGCGGGCTGCGGCGCAACGCCGTGCTTCCGATCCGAAATCCGCAGGAGCCCCCGATGCCCGAAGCCTTCCTCTGCGACGCGATCCGCACGCCCTTCGGGCGTTATGGCGGCGCCCTCGCATCCGTCCGCACCGACGACCTGGCCGCGATCCCCATCGCCGAGCTCGTGAAGCGCAACCCGAAGGTGGATTGGGCCGCGCTGGACGACGTGATCTACGGCTGCGCGAACCAGGCGGGCGAGGACAACCGCAACGTGGCGCGGATGGCCCTCCTGCTCGCCGGCCTCCCGGTCGAGGTGCCGGGCGCCACGGTGAACCGCCTGTGCGGATCCGGCATGGAAGCGGTGGGCGAGCTCGCCCGCGCGATCAAGGCGGGCGAAGCCGAGATCGGCATCGCCGGCGGCGTGGAGAGCATGTCGCGCGCGCCCTTCGTGATGCCGAAGGCCGAGAGCGCCTTCACGCGCGCCAACGCCGTATACGACACCACCATCGGCTGGCGCTTCGTGAACCCGAGGATGAAGGCGAAGCACGGCATCGACCAGATGCCCGAGACCGCCGAGAACGTCGCGGCGGATTTCAAGGTGTCGCGCGTCGACCAGGATGCGTTCGCGCTGCGCTCCCAGCAGCGCGCGCTGGCCGCGCAGGCGAACGGCACGCTCGCTCAGGAGATCGTGCCGGTGACGATTCCCTCCAAAAAAGGCGAGCCGACGGTCGTCGACCGGGACGAGCATCCGCGCCAGACCTCGCTCGAGGCGCTCGCCAGGCTGAAGCCGATCGTGAAGGAGAACGGGACCGTCACCGCCGGCAACGCATCGGGCGTGAACGACGGGAGCTGCGCGCTGCTCGTGGCGAGCGAGGCGGCGGCGAAGAAGCACGGCCTCGCGCCCCGCGCGCGCATCCTCGGCATGGCATCCGCGGGCGTGGCGCCGCGCATCATGGGCTTCGGCCCCGCGCCCGCCTCGAAGAAGCTCCTCGCGCGCCTGGGGCTCGCGGTGCCGCAAATGGACGTGGTCGAGCTGAACGAGGCGTTCGCGGCGCAGGCGCTGCCCGTGCTGCGCGACCTCGGCATCGCCGACGACGCGGCGCACGTGAATCCCAACGGCGGCGCGATCGCCCTCGGCCATCCGCTCGGCGCCTCGGGCGCGCGACTGGTGACCACGGCGATGTACGAGCTGCAGCGGCGCAAGGGCCGCTACGCGCTCGCGACGATGTGCATCGGCGTGGGCCAGGGCATCGCGATGGTGATCGAGCGGGTTTGAACCCTCAAAGCAGCGATGCCTGCGGCCCCGGATATTCGAGGTGCGAATCCACCGCCACCGCCTCGGGCGTCATCTTCGCCGGCTCGGGAACGTCGCTCGAGACGATGTGGAACACGTCCAAGCCGCGCGCGAGCAGGTAGTCGGTGATGATGCGCCGGTGGCAGCGCCACCACACCGATTCGGCGCACATGATCGCGCAGCGTTGCTTCTCGCCCAGCGCGACCAGGCGCTCGAGCCCGGCGCGGAATTCGGGGCCCATCGCATAGTCGGCGTAGTTGTGGAAGCTCCGGTTCTCCCACCAGCCGTTCACGCCGGGCGCGACGTCGCGGCGAAGGCCGCGCAAGCCGCCGAGCGCCTTGATGTGCTCGTAGGCCATGCCGTAGGACGCCAGCTCACCGGGCAGCACGTCGAAGTTGTACTGCGGGTTCGTGCGCGAGCGCGGCACCGTGCGCACGTCCACCAGCAGCTTCACGCCGTTGGGCACGAGCAGGCCCGCGAGCTCGTCGACCGGCCGCGTGGAATGTCCGATGGTGAAGAAGGGCTGCATCGATGCGGCGCTCCGACGGGATGCTTCGATTGTATGCCGCACGTTATGATTCCCGGGCCTTCTTTCCCGAAAGGACCTCCTTGAGTCCCGGCACCCGCAAGTGAAGACCGACGAAAAGGCCGCGCGTTGAGCGCCGGGACGCTCGCGCTGCTCTCCGCCGTGGTGGCGGTGGCGGCGTTCGTGCAGGGAACGACGGGGCTGGGCTTCGCGCTCATCTCCGCGCCCGTGATGGCGGTGGTCGCGCCGCAGCTCGTTCCCGTGGGGCTGCTCGCGATGATGATGCCGCTCACCGCCTACGTGACGTGGCGCGAGCGGCGCGCGCTCGACTGGCGCGGCGCGGGCTGGATCACCGTGGGCCGCTTCGTCGGCGCGTTCGGGGGACTGTGGATCCTCGCGGCGCTCTCGCCGCACGCCCTCGCGATCGCTGTTGGCATCGCGACGATCCTCGCTTCCGTGGCCACGCTCGTCGCGCCGTCCTTCGAGCCGGGTCGAGGCGCCTTCGTCACGGCGGGCGTGGTCACCGGAATCTCGGAGACGGCCACCGGCATCGGCGGCCCGCCCCTCGCGCTCGTCTACCAGCACCGTCCGGCGCCGACGCTGCGCGCGACCGTGAGCTTCTGCTTCTTCGCCGGGCAGGTGATCTCCCTCGCCCTGCTCGCCTTCGCAGGGCGCGTGGAGGGCGCGCAGTTCCGCGACCTGCTGCTGCTCGCTCCCCCGCTCCTCGTGGGCGCGGCCGCGAGCCGCCTCGTGCACCACCGCGTGACGGGGCGCGGGCTGCGCGTCTTCGTGCTCGGGTTCTCGATCGTCTCGGGCGTGGTGCTGCTGCTGCGCGCATAGGCCGGGACGCGGCCGCGCCGGCCGCGTCCCGGCCCCCCGAATCAGCCCGCGACGATGCGCGTCTCGCCCGGCTTCATGACGATGGCATCGACGCCCGGCGCGACCTTCGCGAGCGCCTGGCGGAAGCGATCGCCCGCCTCGATGCCCATCACCGCGGCGTTGTGCGCGTAGTGCACGGGGATGGCGTGCGAGACGCCCATCCACTTGCACGCGAGCGCGGCGTCCTCGGGCCCCATCGTGAAGGGGCCGTCGCCCACGCAAACGATGCCGAGGTCCGGCCGGTAGCGCTCGCCGAGCGTCTTCATGTCGCCGAAGAGGTCCGTGTCGCCGCTGATGTAGACGCGCATGCCGCCGATGTCGAGCATGAAGCCGACCGCGGGATACGCGAGCAGCGTCGAGTGGATCGCCGGGACGAGGTGAGCCGTCATCGCGCCGTGCTTCGACGCGCCGCCGAAGTTCATCGCCGCGCCGTGGTTCGCGACCACCTTGGCCGGATCGAGGCCCGCGCTCTTGAACGCCGGCACGAGGCCCTTGCGCATCAGGTCGCTCTGCCCGGTGGTCATCACGGGAACGCCCGCGTCGACGAGCGCCTTGAGCATCTCGAAGTAGTCGCCCATGTGGTCGCCGTGGTCGTGCGTAAGCAGCACGAACACCGCCTCCGGGTTCTTGCCCTTCACGTACTCGACGAAGCCTTCCTTCGTCGCGTACTCGGGCGGCTTCTGCACCGAGAAGCGGCTCCAGCCCGCGTTGTTCCAGATCCACGCGTCGGCGTAGGCGATCTGCTTGTAGTCGGGTGTGGCGAGCTCTACCACGCCGCCGCCCAGCCAGCGCACCGAGATGCGGCCGCCCCCGGCGCGGCCGGCCCCGCCCCCCATGCCCGCTTGCATCGGGCCGGCGCATGCGCCCAATGCCAGGGCTCCGCCCAGCGCGAGCGCGGTGCCCAGCACCCTGCGCCGACCGCAATCCACGCCGCCTGCCTCGGGAGATACGCCTTGCCGACCGTTCACGTTCTTCATTTGCCGGGCTCCTCGGTTGTCTGGGGGTGACGAAGCGATCCTGCCGGTGCGCATTCTGGCATGGCGCGCCGGCGGGCGAGGAACAACAGCACGCCCATGCCGGTTATTCCGGCGCGGGCGATTCGGGGGACGCGGCTAGCGGTGCCGCGACGAGGGGCGGATGGTGGGATTGAGCCGCTCGATGTCGGCCTGCACCTGCTCGCGGCTGCGCTCGTAGATGATCTCGCGACCCATCACGCTGCCCGCGTAGGCGAGGCCGTTGCGCGTGGGCAGGAGCTCGCATTTCACGCTGTGCTCGCCCTGCCCCAGCAGCACCTGGATGTGCTCCGGGCGCTTGTGAAGGACGACCACCTCGAGCAGCTGCCCGGCTTCGGTGCGCACCTTGATCTTCTCGATCTCCATGGCCTCGGTTCCTAGCGTCGACCGTGCCAGCGGCGCTCGCCGCCGATCAGCAACGCGGGCTGGACCTCGTCGCGCATCAGGGCTTCCCAATCGAGCGGGTGCATCGGCGCTTGCTCCATGGCGAGGATCGGCAGGTCGGATTCCCGTGCCGGCGAGGGCCTCGCGGCACGAACATTGCGGGACGCCGTGCGGCCCCGCGGATTGCGAACGGCCATCTTCATGGGTTACCTCGATCGCGACATGGTCGATTGTGGGCGCCGGTGGGCGCGGCGGCAAGGGGATGCGATCGACCGATCGGCGCATCGATCATGCGGGCCGGAAGTCGAGCTTCTCGCGCTCGCGCACCAGCTCCGCCTTGTCCACCCGCAGGTGCTCCGAGCCGAACTGGAGCGGGCCCGGCGAGGTGATGTAGCGCGCGGACGTGAAATCCGTCTTCTCGCGCATCGGAACGACGTGCGCGTGGGCATGGGCGACGTCGGTGCCGGTGAAGACGAATCCCACGCGCTCGACGCCGTACACCGCCTTCATGCGCTGCGCGAGCCGCTGGCC
>DASUXK010000434.1:0-4412 GCA_036377935.1 Usitatibacter sp. | reverse complement strand
AAAATAGGAAAAGCGGGCCCGAGGGCCCGCCCAAGGTGCTGCCGGACCGGCGGCGGGAGACGCGCCGGCGGCCCGTTTTCCTGTCCGGCCTCGCGGCCGGCGCGGCGCTCAGTCCGCCTGCTTGCGCAGGAACGCCGGGATGTCGAGCATGTCGACGCCCGAGTGGCGCATCGCCTCGATCGTCACGTCGCGCCGGCGGCGGATCGCGGTGGGCTGGTCGAGCTCCTCGTAGTTCACCGCCGGGTTCGCGTCGTCGGTGCCGGTGCGGGGCACGACCTGCATCACCGGCTGGCGCTGCGCGGCCGCGCCGCCCAGGCCGGTGGCGACGATCGTCACGCGCAGCGCGTCGCCGATCGCCTCGTCGACCACGCTGCCGTAGATCACCGTCGCGTCCTCGGCGGTGAACGAGCGGATGGTGTTCATCACCTCGTGCACCTCCTTCAGCTTCATGGAGTGGCTCGCGGTGATGTTCACCAGCACGCCGCGCGCGCCCGCGAGGTGGATGTCCTCGAGGAGCGGCGAGTGCACGGCCTGCTCGGCCGCCATCTGCGCGCGCTCGGGGCCCGAGGCGGTCGCCGACCCCATCATCGCCACGCCGTTCTCGCTCATCACCGTGCGCACGTCGGCGAAGTCCACGTTCACCATGCCGGGGCAGTTGATCACCTCGGCGATGCCCGCGACCGCGCCGTTCAGCACGTCGTTGGAGGCGCGGAACGCGTCCTCGTACGTGACGTCCTCGCCCAGCACCTCCATGAGGCGCTCGTTGGGGATGATGATGAGCGAGTCGACGTGCTGCTTGAGCTGCTCGATGCCCACCGCGGCCACCTTCTGCCGCTTGCCCTCGAAGGAGAAGGGCTTGGTCACGACCGCGACCGTGAGGATGCCCATGTCGCGCGCGATCTCGGCCACCACCGGCGCCGCGCCCGTGCCCGTGCCGCCGCCCATGCCCGCGGTGATGAAGAGCATGTCGGCGCCCGAGACGAGCTCGGTGATGCGCTCGCGGTCCTCCTCGGCGGCCATGCGGCCGACCTCGGGCTTCGCGCCCGCGCCCAGGCCCTTCGTGACGCCCGTGCCCAGCTGCAGCGTCGTCTTGGCGAGGTTTCGCTTGAGCGCCTGCGCGTCGGTGTTCATCGAGATGAACTCGACCCCCTGCACCCCGTTGTTGATCATGTGGTCCACGGCGTTCCCGCCGCATCCCCCGACTCCTACGACCTTGATCACCGCTTCCGGCGATTGGCTTTCCAGCAGCTCGATCATTTCCGTCTCCTGTTGTTGTGGCGTTGCAGTTGCACGTTCACTCCAGGCGCGGCGCGCCTAGAAGTTTCCCTTGAACCAGCTCTTCATCTTCTCGAGGATCTCCTTGAAGCCGGCGCCCTGGATCCGCGCGTGGCGATCGCGCTTCACCTGCTCGAGGCCGGCCATGAGGAGGCCCATTCCCGTCGAATACCGCGGGTTGCGCACGACCTCCGCGAGCGCCCCCGTGTAGTTCGGCACGCCCACGCGCACCGGCATGTGGAAGACCTCCTCGCCCAGCTCGACCATGCCCTTCATGAGCGCGGAGCCGCCCGTGATCACGATTCCCGAGGAGAGCAGCTCCTCCAGGCCCGCCGTGCGCAGCTCCCGCTGCACGAGCGAGTAGAGCTCCTCGACGCGCGGCTCGATCACCTCGGCGAGCGTCTGGCGCGAGAGCTCGCGCGGCCCGCGGTCGCCCACGCCCGGCACGTCGATCATGTCGGTGGCGCTCGCGAGCTGGCGCAGCGCCATGCCGTGCGCGATCTTCAGCTCCTCGGCGTCCTTGGTGGGCGTGCGCAGCGCCATCGCGATGTCGTTGGTGATCTGGTCGCCCGCGATGGGGATCACCGACGTGTGCTTGATCGCGCCGTCGGTGAAGACCGCCATGTCGGTGGTGCCCCCGCCGATGTCGATGAGGCAAACGCCCAGGTCCTTCTCGTCCTCGAGGAGCACGGCATCGGCGGAGGCGAGCGGCTGCAGCATGAGGTCCCTCACCTCGAGGCCGCAGCGGCGCACGCACTTCATGATGTTCTGCGCGGCCGACACGGCGCCGGTCACGATGTGCACCTTCACCTCGAGGCGCATGCCGCTCATGCCCATCGGCTGGCGCACCCCGCCCTGCCCGTCGATGATGAATTCCTGCTCGAGGATGTGGAGCACCTGCTGCTCCATCGGGATGTTCACCGCGCGCGCGGTCTCGATCACGCGGTCGACGTCGTACTGCGAGACCTCCTTGTCCTTGATCGCGACCATCCCGTGCGAGTTGAAGCTCTTGATGTGGCTGCCCGCGATGCCCGCGATCACGTCCTTGATCTTGGCGTCGGCCATGAGCTCGGCTTCCTCGAGCGAGCGCTGGATCGCGTTCACCGTGGAGTCGATGTTCACCACGACGCCCTTCTTGAGCCCGCGCGAGGGATGGCTTCCCATGCCCACGAGGTTCAGCGTGTCCTCCGGCGTGATCTCGGCGACGAGCGTCACGATCTTGGAGGTCCCGATGTCGAGGGCCACGAGGAAGTTGCGGTTGTCGCGGGGGCGCGTGGGGATCATTTCTTCTTCGGTCGGGGGTTGCGCGGGGGCGTGTGGGGGGCGGAATTCGGCGCCGCCTCGAGGCGCGATGCGAGGCGCAGCGCGAAGCCGTTCGGGTAGCGCAGGTCGGCGTAGCGGGTCTCGACGCCGCGCGAGGCGAGTCCCGGCCACGCGGCGACGAAGCGCTCGAGCCGCGGCGCGACGTCGCCCCGCCCCAGCTCGAGCGAGAGCCCGGAATCGAGGGTGAGCTTCCAGCCGCCGCGGGGCGACAGGCGCAGCTCCGCGACCGGGCTCGCGAGGGGAGCGACGAGGGGCGCGATGGCGCCGTACTGCTGCACCATCACCGGCGCGGAGCCCTCGGGGCCGACGAAGCGCGGCAGCTTCCCATCGAAGGGCGCCTCGAACACCTCGCCGCGGCGGCTCACCAGGCGGCCGGCGCCCCAGCGCGCGAGCGCTTCGTGCGCCTCGAACGTCACCTCGATGCCGTCGGGGAAGCGCCGGCGCACCGACGCATCGCGCACCCACGGAATGCGGCGCGCGGCCTCGCGCACCGCGGCGAGCGTCACGCTGCCCACCGGCACGCCGTGCAGGCTGCGCGCGAAGGCTTCGAGCTCCGCGGGCGGGATGCGCGCGACGTCGCCGCCGAACGCGACATGCGCGATCGGGCGCTCGGCGAGCGCGCGCCAGCCGTACCAGCCGCCGCCGGCGAGCGTGGCGATCACGGCGGCCGCGGCGACGGCGGGCAGGATGCGGCGGCGCACCGGGGCGGGCTGCTTCATCGGCGCTCCGGGGAGTCGAGCCGCGCATCCTCGAGGATGCGCAGGCAGAGCTCCGCGTAGTCGTAGCCCGCCGCCCGGGCCGCGATGGGCACGAGGCTGTGCCCGGTCATCCCCGGCGCGGTGTTCATCTCGAGGAACGAGTAGCTGCCGTCCTGGCGCACCATCACGTCGGCGCGGCCCCAGCCGCGGCACCCGAGCACGCGGAAGGAGCGCAGCGCCGCCGCGCGGATCTCGTCCTCGAGCCGGGAATCGATCCCCGCGGGGCAGAAGTACTTCGTCTCGTCGGTGAAGTACTTGTTCTGGTAGTCGTAGTTGCCCTGCGGCGCCTCGATGCGCACCAGCGGCAACGCCGCCTCGCCGAGGATCGACGCGGTGAGCTCCTTGCCGGGGACGAACTCCTCGGCGAGCACCAGGTCGTCGAAGCCGGCGGCGAGCTCGTAGGCCGCGGCGAGGTCGCCGACGCGCGCGACCTTGGTGAGCCCGATCGTGGAGCCCTCGCGCGACGGCTTCACGATCACCGGCAGCCCCAGCATGTCGGCGATGCGCTCCCACGACGTCTCGCGGGTCACCATCGCGAAGCGCGGCGTGGGGATGCCGGCCGCGTGCCACACGAGCTTCGTGCGCCACTTGTCCATGGCGAGCGCCGAGGCCATCACGCCGCTGCCGGTGTAGGGGATGCGCATCACCTCGAGCGCGCCCTGCACCGTGCCGTCCTCGCCGAAGCGGCCGTGCAGCGCGATGAACACGCGCTCGAAGCCCTCGCGCTTCAGGTCGAAGAGCTCGCGCTGCGCCGGGTCGAAGGCGTGCGCGTCCACGCCCTTGCCCTCGAGCGCCGCGAGCACGGCCTTGCCGGAGATGAGCGAGATCTCGCGCTCGGCCGAGGGGCCGCCCATCAGCACCGCCACCTTGCCGAGGCTCATGCGGGCCTCCCCTTCGGCGCGTCGCGCTTCGCGTCGCCGACGATGCGCACCTCGCGCACCAGCGCGACGCCGGTCTTCTCGCGCACCGTGCGCTCGACGTGGCCGATCACCGACTCGATGTCGGCCGCGGTGGCGCCGCCGAGGTTCACGATGAAGTTCGCGTGCTTCGTCGAGA
>DASUXK010000433.1:0-2138 GCA_036377935.1 Usitatibacter sp. | reverse complement strand
TCACGGGCAACAACCTGCTCGCGATGGCGTGGGCCGACGGGCGCCTCTCGACGGCGGAGCTGCTGAAGAACTGGGCGCTGGTGTTCGCGGCGAACGCGGTGGGCGCGACCGCGATGGCGGCGCTCGCCGTGCTCTCGGGCTTCTGCGACATGAACGGCGGAAACGTCGCGCGCGCCGCGGTGCGCATCGCCGCCGCGAAGGCCTCGCTCCCCTTCTGGACCGCGTTCTTCGCGGGCGTGCTCTGCAACGTCCTCGTGTGCCTCGCGATCTGGCTCGCCATGGCGGGGCGCACGGTCGTCGACAAGGTGGTGGGCATCGTCCTGCCGATCGCCGCGTTCGTCGGCGCGGGCTTCGAGCACTCGGTCGCGAACCTGTACTTCCTGCCGCTCGGGATCTACCTGCGCGACCAGGTGGACCCGGCCGGCATCCGCGGGCTGGAGAACCTCACGCTCGCCGCGTATGTCCACAACCTCGTGCCGGTGACGCTCGGCAACATCGTGGGAGGCAGCGGGCTCGTGGCGCTCGTCTACTTCGTGATCTATCGCCTCGTGCCGAGGATGGCCGAGGCGCGCGCACGACGGCGGGACCGCGGCGGATGACGGACGGTTCTCCCGGCGGCATGCGCGGCCTCGACGAGGCCGAGGCGCGCCGGCGGCTGGCCGCCGAAGGTCCGAACGCCCTGCCCGGCGCCGCCGGGCGCGGCCTGCTGCTCCTCGCCTGGCGCGTCGCCACGGAGCCGATGTTCCTGCTCCTCATCGGCGCCGCCTCGATCTACCTCGTCCTGGGCGACGTGCGCGAGGCGCTGGTGCTCGCCGCCTCCATCGTCGTGGTGCTCGCGATCACCGTCGTGCAGGAACGGCGCACCGAGCGCGCGCTCGAAGCGCTGCGCGACCTCTCGAGCCCGCGCGCGCTGGTGGTGCGCGGCGGGCGGGAGATGCGCATCGCGGGCGCGGAGGTGGTGCGCGGTGACCTGCTCCTGCTGCACGAGGGCGACCGCGTGCCGGCCGACGCGAGGCTCCTCGAGTCGCACGACCTCTCGGTGGACGAGTCGCTGCTCACGGGCGAGTCGGTGCCGGTCGCCAAGCGCGGCGGCGAAGCGGTGTACTCCGGGACGCTCGTCGTGCGCGGGCTCGCACGGGCCGAGGTGACGGCGACCGGGGCGCGCTCGGAGCTCGGGCGCATCGGCGCTTCGCTCTCGCAGGTCGACAGCGGGAAGACCTCGCTCGAGACGGAGACCGCCCGGCTCGTGCGCATCCTCGCGATCTTCGCGGTGGCGCTGTGCGTGGTGGTGGGCCTGCTCTACTACGCCACGCG
Organism: Usitatibacter sp.; assembly: GCA_036377935.1. Lineage (GTDB taxonomy): Bacteria > Pseudomonadota > Gammaproteobacteria > Burkholderiales > Usitatibacteraceae > Usitatibacter. The sequence continues at coordinate 824 of DASUXK010000433.1, read as the reverse complement.
CGGCGACGCGCTCGGCGGCGCGCTCGCCGGGCTCACGCTCGCGATGGCGCTGCTGCCCGAGGAGTTTCCCGTCGTGCTCACGGTGTTCCTCGCGCTGGGCGCGTGGCGCATCTCGAAGCACGGCGTCCTCACGCGCCGCATGCCCGCGATCGAGATGCTCGGCGCCGCGACCGTGCTCTGCTGCGACAAGACCGGCACGCTCACCGAGAACCGCATGGCGCTCGCCGACGCGTGGAGCGACGGCGCATGGCGCATGCGCCCCTCGCTCGGCGCCGAGAGCGAAGCGCTCCTCGCCACCGCCGCCCTCGCGAGCGACCCCGAATCCCTCGACCCCATGGAGCGCGCCCTCCTCGCCCCCCCCGAAACCGGGGACAGACCACATTTATCAAAGCGCGAACCAACGGCCCCGGGCGAAGTGTCGGCCTTTGATAAATGTGGTCTGTCCCCGGTTTTGGAGAAGCGGTATCCGCTGCGGGAGGGGTTCCTGGCGGTGGCGCAGGGGTGGCGCGAGGGGGACGGAGCGCGAATGCTGGCGATGAAGGGCGCGCCGGAGACGGTGGTGGGGGTATGCGGGATGGAGGGTGAAGCGCGGGCGCGCGCGCTCGCGGCGGCCGCCGACGCGGCGCGGCGCGGGCTGCGCGTGCTCGGCGTGGCGCGGGCGCCGTGGCGCGGCGAATGGCCGGCGAGCCCGAACGAGGCGCACTTCGAATTCATCGGCCTCGTCGCGCTCGCCGATCCGCTGCGCCCCACGGTGCCCGGCGCGATCGCCCTCGCACGCCGCGCGGGCATCCGCGTGGTGATGATCACGGGCGACCATCGCGAGA
>DASUXK010000432.1:0-9225 GCA_036377935.1 Usitatibacter sp. | reverse complement strand
GTGCCTTTTCCGCGCGGCAGGAAAAGTGATCCGGCCCCTTTTCGCACATGGCCCTGTCCGAGATGCGCCGCGCCGCGAAGGCGCTGGTCGCGATCCGCACGGAATCGCTCGAGTCGCTGCACGACGAGGCCGAATCCCACCGTCTCGTCGCGAGGGCGCTGGAGGGGGCCGGGGGCTTGCGCGCCGCAATCCATCGCGGCGCGTGGAAGACCGTGGACGGGAAGACGCGCTACGAGGCGACCTTCGCGCCCGCGCCGCGCGTGTCCTTCTTCCTGCATGCGCTCGCCCTCGGGCTCGCGCTGCTCCTCGGCGCCGCCGCCTGGCTCTTCCTCTCGGGCACGGGAACGCGCGCGACGCGCTTCCTGGTCCCGCTCTTCGCGCTGCTCGCGTTCGTCGCCATGCCGCTCGCCGTGATCGCCATGGCGTCGCAGCGCGAGGCGGAGGAAGCGCGCGTGCTGCGCGCGATCCGCGTGGCGTTGCAGGACGAGGACCCGAAGTATCCGCCGCCGCAGCGGTGGAAGGACGAGGACTGAGGAAGGCGGCGCGCGCTCAGCCGACCCAGGCGCGGGCGTTGCGGAACATGCGCATCCACGGCGAATCCTCGCCCCACTCGGCGGGATGCCACGACATCGCGGCCGTGCGGAACACGCGCTCGGGGTGCGGCATGAGGATCGTGAAGCGTCCGTCGGGCGTCGTGAGCGCGGTGATGCCCTCGGGCGAGCCGTTGGGGTTGTACGGATAGGTCTCGGTCGCCTTGCCGCGGTTGTCCACGTAGCGCATCGCGACGAGGTAGCGGCACGCGTCCAGCGTCTGCGCATCGCGGAAGACGGCGCGGCCCTCGCCGTGCGCGGTGGCGATCGGGATGCGGCTTCCCTCCATGCCCGCGAGCAGGATCGAGGGCGAAGGCTGGATCGCCACGAGCGCGAGGCGCGCCTCGTACTGCTCCGAGAGGTTGCGCTCGAAGTGCGGCCAGTTCTGCGCGCCCGGGATGATCTCCTTCAGGTTCGACATCATCTGGCAGCCGTTGCACGCGCCCAGGGCGAACGAATCGGGCCGGTCGAAGAACGTCTCGAACTCCGCGCGCGCGCGGGCGTTGAAGAGGATCGACTTCGCCCATCCCTCCCCCGCGCCCAGCACGTCGCCGTAGCTGAAGCCGCCGCACGCGGCGAAGCCCTTGAAGTCCGCGAGCGATGCGCGCCCCTCGATGATGTCGCTCATGTGCACGTCCACCGCCATGAAGCCGGCGCGGTCGAACGCCGCCGCCATCTCCATCTGGCCGTTCACGCCCTCCTCGCGCAGGACCGCCACCTTCGGCCGCTCGCCGCGCGCGATGTACGGCGCGGCGATGTCCTGGGCGGGGTCGAACGCGAGCTTCGCATTCAGGCCCGGATCGTCCTCGTCGAGCAGGCGCTCGTATTCCTGGTCCGCGCAGGCCGGGTTGTCGCGCAGCCGCTGGATGTGGTGCGTGACCGTGGACCACGCGCGATGCAGCTCGGAGCGGCGGCGCGCGAAGACCGGCTTGGCGTTCGCGACGAAGCGCACCTCGCCTTCCGCGTTGGGATGGCCGATCACGTGCGATTCCTGCGACAGCCCCGCCTCGCGCAGCGCCTTCATCACCGCCTCGCGGTCGCCCCGGCGCACCTGGAGCACGGCGCCCAGCTCCTCGTTGAAGAGCGCGGCGAGGATGCGCTCGCCCGCGCGCCCCGCGAGCGCCGGGGACTCGCGCTCGGCGCCATCCACGTCGAGGCGCGCGGCGTCGAGCGCGAAGTTGTCGAGGTAGATCGTGACGCCGGCGCGCGCCGCGAACGCCATCTCGCAGAGCGTGGCGAAGAGCCCGCCGTCGGAGCGGTCGTGGTAGGCGAGGAGGAGGCCCGCGGCGTTGAGCTTCCGCACCGCTTCGAACAGGGCCGCGAGCTTCCTCGGGTCGTCGCAATCCGGCGGCACGTCGCCCAGCGCGCCGTAGACCTGCGCGAGCGCGGAGCCGCCGAGGCGATCCTTCCCGCCGCCCAGGTCCACGAGCACGAGCTCGGTCTCGCCCGCGTCCATGGCGAGCTCCGGCGTGAGCGTGCGCCGCACGTCGGTCACCGGCGCGAAGGCCGAGACGATGAGCGAGAGCGGAGCGGTCACCGCCTTCTCCTCGCCGCTCGCCGGGTCGCGCCACGTCGTGCGCATGGACATGGAGTCCTTGCCCACCGGAATCGAGATGCCGAGCGCCGGGCAGAGCTCCAGGCCCACGGCCTTCACGGTGTCGTAGAGCGCCGCGTCCTCGCCCGGATGGCCGGCCGCGCACATCCAGTTCGCCGAGAGCTTCACGTCGCCCAGACGCTCGATCGCCGCGGCCGCGATGTTGGTGAGCGCTTCCCCGATCGCCATGCGGCCCGAGGCGGGGCCGTCGAGGAGCGCCACGGGCGTGCGCTCGCCGATCGCCATGGCCTCGCCCTGATACGTCTTGTAGCCGAGCGCCGTCACCGCGCAATCGGCCACCGGGACCTGCCACGGCCCCACCATCTGGTCGCGCGCGGTGAAGCCGCCCACGGTGCGATCGCCGATCGAGACGAGGAACGTCTTGTCGGCGACGGTGGGAAGGCGCAGCACGCGCAGGGCCGCCTCTTCGAGGGCGATCTTCGCGAGGTCGACGGGCCGGCGCTCGCGCGCGATGCGCCGCGCGTCGCGCTCCATGCGCGGCGGCTTGCCGAGCAGCACCTCGAGCGGCATGTCCACCGGGCGGTTGTCGAAGAGCGGGTCCTCGACCACCAGCTCCCGGTCGGCGCGCGCCTCGCCCACCACCGCGAACGGGCAGCGCTCGCGCTCGCAGATGCGGCCGAACTCCTCGAGCCGCGAGGGCGGGATCGCGAGCACGTAGCGCTCCTGCGATTCGTTCGACCAGATCTGCATCGGCGTCATGCCCGGCTCCTCGATGGGAACCCGGCGCAGGTCGAAGGTCGCGCCCACGCCGCCGGAATGGGCGAGCTCCGGGAGCGCGTTGGAAAGCCCGCCCGCGCCCACGTCGTGGATCGAGAGGATCGGGTTGCGGCTGCCCATGCGCCAGCAGGCGTCGATCACTTCCTGGCAACGGCGCTCCATCTCGGGATTGGCGCGCTGCACCGAATCGAAGTCGAGCGACTCGACGTTCGTGCCCGAGGCCATCGAGGAGGCCGCGCCGCCGCCCAGGCCGATGAGGAAGCCCGGGCCGCCGAGATGGATGAAGAGCGCGCCCTCGGACAGCGGCTTCTTGTGGGTCTGGTCGCCGGCGATGTTGCCGATGCCGCCCGCGAGCATGATGGGCTTGTGGTAGCCGCGCACCTCGCCGCCGGCCGCGAGCTCGAAGCTGCGGAAGTAGCCGGCGAGGTTCGGCCGGCCGAACTCGTTGTTGAACGCCGCGCCGCCGATCGGTCCCTCGACCATGATCGAGAGCGCCGAGGCGATGCGGCCCGGCCGCCCGTAGCCGGTCTCCCACGGCTCGATCGCGCCGGGGATCTCGAGGTTCGAGACCGAGAATCCGGTGAGCCCCGCCTTGGGCTTCGCGCCGCGGCCCGTCGCGCCCTCGTCGCGGATCTCGCCGCCCGCGCCGGTGCCCGCGCCCGGATGCGGCGCGATGGCGGTCGGGTGATTGTGCGTCTCGACCTTCATCAGGATGTGCGTCGTGTCGAGGCGATGCGCCCACGTGCCCGAGCCGTCCGGCTCCCAGCGCTCGATCTCGGCGCCCTTCATCACCGCGGCGTTGTCGGCGTACGCGACGATGGTCCCGCGCGGGCTCTCCCGGTGCGTGTTGCGGATCATCGCGAAGAGCGAGTGCTCCTGGCGCTCGCCGTCCACCGTCCACGACGCGTTGAAGATCTTGTGGCGGCAGTGCTCCGAGTTCGCCTGCGCGAACATCATGAGCTCCACGTCGGTCGGGTCGCGGCCGAGCCGGCGGAAGTTGTCGAGGAGATAGTCGATCTCGTCGGGCGCGAGCGCGAGGCCCATGTCGACGTTCGCGCGCTCGAGCGCCGCGCGCCCGCCGCCGAGCAGGTCCACGGTCGCGAGCGGCTGCGGCGCGCGGTGGCCGAAGAGGTCGGCGGCGTCCTCGAAGCGGCGGACCACCGTTTCGGTCATCCGGTCGTGGATGACGCGCACGATCGCCGCGCGGTCGTCCTCGGTGAGCGCGCGCCGCGACTGCACGTGGTACGCCACGCCGCGCTCGATGCGCGCCACGTTCGCGAGGCCGCAGTTGTGCGCGATGTCGGTCGCCTTCGACGACCACGGCGATTCGGACCCGAAGCGCGGCAGCACGAGGAAGAGCTCGCCGTGCGCCTCGCCTTTCGGCGCCGTGCCGTACGTGAGGAGCCGCTCGAGCACCTCCTGCCCTGACGCAGCCAGGGGCGCATGCAGCGCGACGAAGTGGACGAAGCGCGCCTCGAGCGCGAGCGAGGCCGAAAGCTCCCGCGGCAGCGCGCCGAGGAGCTTCTCGATCCGGAAGGGGGAGAGCGCAAGCGCGCCGGGCAGCGTCAGGATTTGCTGCAGCGGCGCATCTTGCGGATTCATGGGGGAATTATACCGGAGCCGGTCATCCCCCCAAGGGCGCGGCGGGGTGCCGCGGGCTCAGTCGCCGGCGGCCAGGCGCTCGCCCATCGGGTGCGCGTTCGCGGGCTTGCCGCCGCGATGGAAGACCGAGGCGATGCCGTGGGAAATCTTCGCGAGGGCGTCGCCGATGGCGTAGCCCATCTCGACGTGGCGTTCGGCGCCGGCGCGGCGGATCCGCTCCTCGAGCGGAAGGAATTCTTCGTGCAGTTCGATGCGGGCCATGCGGGCCTCCTTTTGGGAAGTGCGGGCGAGGGGCGGGTTCGCCCCTCTGTCTCTCCATCCAAGATAAGGCTTTTGCTGCACCGCAACAAACCATTTGTTTTGCGGCGATGCCGCAAAGAAATTCATCCCCTCCGTGTTTCCGCTTGAGTCAATCCCGCCGGCGGCGCTCGTGGCGGGAGAGGCTGAAGACCGGCAGCGTGAGGTCCCAGACGATCGCGGCGATGCGCAGCGCCGCGATGAAGGCCATCGCGGCGAGCGAGGCCGCCGGTCGCGGCAGCGGGCCCTGCAGCAGCAGGTAGATCGCGGCGCCCGCGATCGCGGCGGTGGCGTAGAGCTGGCCCTTGCGCAGGATCATCGGGATCTGCGCCGTGAGCATGTCGCGCAGCACTCCGCCCGCCACGCCGGTGAGCGTGCCCATGAGGACGACGACCACGCCCGGCAGGTCTCGCGCCTCGGCGATCTGCGCCCCGCTCACCGTGAAGAACGCGAGGCCGAGCGCGTCCGCGATGCCCAGCATGCGGTCGGGCGGGCGGAAGCGATGCGACCACGCCACCGTGAGCAGCGCGGCGACGATGATCAGGTAGAGATAGCCCGGCCGCGCGATCCAGAAGACCGGATGTCGGTCGAGCAGCAGGTCGCGCAGCGTCCCCCCGCCGATGGCGGTGACGCTCGCGACGACCACGACCCCGACGAGATCGAGCTCCTTGCGTCCGGCGGCGAGCGCGCCGCTCACCGCGTAGACGGCGACCCCGGCGAAGTCGAGCAGGCCCGGGATCACCTCGCCAGGATCTGCCAGGCGACGATCGCCTGCGCGGCGAAGCCGCCCAGGAATCCGAGCGTGCGCAGCCACGGCACCGCGAAGGTGTACGCCGCCGCGTGCACCACCCGCGACCAGAAGTACAGCAGCGCCGCGCCCTCCACCGCCGCCGCGCCCACGCCGGCCGCGTGCGCCACGAGGACGAGCGCGGCGAACACGACGAGGTTCTCGACCGCGTTGCGGTGCGCCTTCATGAGACGTTGCGCCCACGGCGACTGCGGTTTGGGCTGGGCGGGATAGCCCACCGTGTCCGGAATGCCCCAGGTCACGAAGCGATCGAGCACGTAGGGAATCCAGAGCAGGCCGGTGAGCGCCGCGGCCCAGGCGAGATACCGGAGATCGGGGGTCATCGTGCCTCCCGTCGCGCGCGGCTCAGGGCCGCACGTACGACCAGCCCTGCTGCTGGCGCCGCATGATCTCGACCACGCCCGCCCGCACGTAGCCGATGCCGTCGATCATGTCCGAGCGCGAGAGCTTGTGGCCGTGCATGGTGTTCTCGCACGCGACGACCTTCATGCCCGACATCGTCGCCTCGTCGATGCGCTGCGCCACGGACGAGTCGCGCTTGAGCATGTCGATGCCGGGGCCGTAGGCCACGATCTCGATCTCGGCCTTGTCGCCGAGGTCCTTCCGCACGTTGCGCGCGTTGTTGAGCGCGAGGTTCCACTTCGCCGGGTCCTTGTCGCTCACCTGGATCACCACGCGCTCGTGCGCCGCCGAGGCGCTCTTCGCGGGCTCTCCCATCTGCGCGCAGCCGGCGAGGGCGAGCGCGAGCGACGTGCATGCGGAAACCAGCAGCCTCGTGACATTCATGGGGTTCTCCTTGGGGGAATGGGCTCGAATGGGGAACAACCTCACCCCGCAGTCTAATCCGTCCGGCGCACCCTCGCCGCCGCGGCCCGCGTGCCGTACAGTATGGATCGGCCTTTCACCGCGCCGAGGGGCCCGCTTGGAAGATCCCGCCGCCACCTTCCTTTTCACCGACATCGAGGGCAGCACCCGTCTCTGGGAGCAGGAGCCGGAGCGCATGCGCCCGGCGATGGCGCGCCACGACGCGCTCGCGCGCGAAGCGGTGGCCCGCCACGGCGGCGAGGTCGTGAAGATGACCGGCGACGGCCTGCACGCCGTCTTCCGCGACGGGCTCGCCGCGATCCTCGCCGCTTTGGACCTGCAACGCGGGCTCGCGGCCCTCGAGCGCGAGTCCGGCCTCGCGTTGCGCGTCCGTTGCGGCATGCACGCGGGCCCGTTCGAGCGGCGCGACGGCGATTACTTCGGAGGCGCGGTGAACCGCGCGGCGCGCATCATGGCGGCGGCGCACGGCGGGCAGGTGCTCGTCTCGCATGCGGTGGCCGAGCGCCTCGCGGAGCGTCTCGCGGCGCCGATGGCGCTGCGCGACCTGGGCCTCGCGCGGCTGCGCGACCTCGCGCGGCCCGAGCGCCTCTACCAGCTCGTGCACCCGGAGCTGCGCGCCGAGTTCCCGGCGCTGCGCTCCCTCGAGGGAACGCCGAACAACCTGCCCCATGCGCTGAGCTCCTTCGTCGGCCGCGAGCGCGAGATGGCGGAGGTCCGCGACCTGCTCTCGCGCTCGCGCCTCGTGACGCTCACGGGGATGGGCGGGTTGGGCAAGACGCGCCTCGCCCTGCATGTGGCGGCGGAGGCCTCGGGCGACTTTCCCGACGGCGTCTGGCTCGCGGAGCTCGCGCCGCTCGCCGACGGCACGCGCGTGGCGCAGGCGCTCGCCTCCGTGCTCGGCGTGAAGGAGGAGGCCGGGCGTGGCCTGCTCGAGGCGCTCGAGCGCCACGTGCGCAGCCGCAGCCTCCTCGTCGTGCTCGACAGCTGCGAGCACCTCCTCGGGGCGTGCGCGCTCCTCGCCCACCGCCTGCTCGCCGCCTCTCCGGGCCTGCGCATCCTCGCGTCGAGCCGCGAGCCGTTGCGCGTCGCCGGCGAGGCGACCTACGCCGTGCCGGCGCTGGAGGTGCCGCCCGCGGTTCGCACCGACGATGCGCCGGCGCTCGAGTCCTATCCCGCCGTGCGCCTCTTCCTCGAGCGCGCCGGCGCGGCGCGCGCGGATTTCGCCGCGGCGGACGAAGCCGATGCGCGCGCGATCGCCGACATCTGCCGGCGCCTGGACGGCATCCCGCTCGCGCTCGAGCTCGCCGCTGCGCGCGTGCGCCTGCTTTCCGTGCAAGCCATCGCCGCGCGGCTCGACGATCGCTTCCGCCTCCTCGCGGGCGGAGAGCGCAGCGCGCTCCCGCGGCACCAGGCGCTGCGCGCGACGATCGACTGGAGCCACGAGCTGCTCGATGCCGAGGAACGCACGCTGCTGCGCCGGCTCGCGGTGTTCTCCGGCGGCTGGATGCTCGAGGCGGCCGAGGCGGTCGGCGCCGGCGCGCCGCTCGCCGAGGGCGCCGTGCTCGACGTGCTCGGCCGGCTCGTCGAGAAATCGCTGGTGGAGCACGACGCGCACGCGGAACGCTACCGGCTGCTCGAGACCGTGCGCGAGTACGCGCTGGAGCGGCTGCAGGCCGCGGGCGAGGCGCCGGCCACCCGCGACGCCCACCTGCGCCATTTCGTGCGCTACGCGGAGCACGCGGGCGCCGAGCTCTTCGGCGCGGAGCAGGCGGCATGGCTCGCGCGCCTCGACGCCGAGCGCGAGAACCTGCTCGCGGCGCATGCCTGGGGATCGCGCGAAGGCGGCGATGCCGTGTCCACGTTCGCGATGCTGAGCGCCATCAAGTTCTACTGGCTCAACCGGGGGCTGCTGCAGCTCGGCCTGGGCCTGTATGCGGCGCTGCTCGCGCGCCCGGAAGCGCTCGCGCAGGCGACGCTGCGAAGGCGCGCCCTGTACGAGGCGGGCCAGCTGCGCTTCTACAGCGGCGAGTATCGCGAGGCGCGCGCGTGCCTCGAGGAGAGCCTCGCCATCGCGCGCGGGCTCGGCGACGGCGAGGCGATCGCGCGCGTGCTGCAGCCGCTCGGGATGTCGCAGCTCGGCGAGGGCGACCTCGATGCGGCCCGCGCGAGCCTGCGCGAGGCGCTCGCGCTCGCCGAGGCGGGCGGCGATACGCGCAACCTCGCGGCCGCCCGCAACGCCCTCGCGCAGCTGCATCGCGCCGAGGGCCGGCCGCAGCTCGCCGCGCCGCTCTACCGCAGCGTCCTGGAGGCGGCCGCCCGCCTCGGCGATCGCGAGAGCGAGGCGATCGCGCGGCTGAACCTCGCGATGGTGTCGATCGACGCGGGCGCGATGGCCGAGGCGCGCGCGATGGCGCTCGAGGCGCTGCGCATCGCCGAGGCGCTCGCCTCGCGCAGCCTCATGCAGAGCATCCTCGAAGTCTGCGCCGGCCTCGCCGCGGCGACCGGCCAGGCGCGCGGAGCGGCGCGCCTCTTCGGCGCGGCCGAAGGCCATGCGCAGGCGACGGGACTGCGCCGCGATCCGGCCGACGATGCGTTCCTCATGCCGCTCGTCGCCAAGGCACGCGCGGCGCTGGGGGAAGGCGCCTTCGCATCGGCCGCCCTCGAGGGACGGCGGCTCTCCCATGCCGAGGCCGCGCGCGAGGCCGCCGCGTGGCTCGCTGCGGCGCCGCGCGCCGCCGCGCCGCGCGACGCGGCCCAGGGCGAGCCTAGTT
>DASUXK010000431.1:0-3488 GCA_036377935.1 Usitatibacter sp. | reverse complement strand
ACGAGGAAGAGGAACGCGGCCGCGGGCTCGAGCGAAGTCATCCAGTCGTAGAGCTCGACGATGTATCCCATGGCGAGGCCTCCGAGTTTTTGCAGGTGGAAAGCGAGGATCGCGACGCAGGTGGGTGGGAACGCCGCCGCGAGCAGCCCCAGCGGGCGGATCGCGCCGCCGTCGAACTGGCCGCGCAGGATCGAGTAGCCCGCGGGGTTCGGCGCGTTCGCGATCACGGTGAGGCCGCCGCCGGTGACCGCGCCGGCGACGAGCGCGTACTTGAACGCGTCGTCCAGCCCGCCCACGAGCGAGCCCAGGTAGGTGAGCGCCGCGTTGTCGGTGACGGCGGTGAGGGCCGTCGCGCCGAAGTACACGGCCGAAGGGCTCATGCCGCGCAGCAGCGGCTCGAGCCACCAGCGCTGCTGGCCGCCCAGCACCACGAGCCCGGCGAGGAAGAACGCCACGAGCAGCCCCTCGCGCAGGATCAGCCGGTCCTGGTGGCGCTCGTACGCCTTCGCGAAGCCCAGGAAGAAGAGCAGCAGCCCCATGAAGAGCGTGGGGTGGTGCGAGAACGCCACGACGCCCGCGAGGAACGCGACGTGCGCGGCCACGATCGGCCAGGGCGCGCTCACGCGGGCGCCGGCCCCCGAGGCCGGAATGCGCCGCAGCTCGCGCCGGAAGAGCAGCGTCACCGCGAGCGCGTTCACGCCCGCCGCGAGGATCACCTTCCAGCCGAACGTCGCCAGCATGAACGGCAGGTCCCAGCCCCAGGCCGAGGCGACCATGAGCACGGGCGGCGCGGCGTACGGCGTGAGCGTGCCGCCGATCGAGACGTTCACGAAGAGCACGCCCACCGTCGCGTACTTGAGGCGCGTCGACAGCCCCCGCGTGAAGTACGCGTCGCGCAGGATGAGGGCGGCGAGCGTCATCGCCGCCGGCTCGGTGATGAACGAGCCCAGCAGCGGCACGAAGAAGAGCGCCGTGAAGAAGTAGGCCATGCCCCCGGGCATCGGGAGCGTGCGCGCGATGGCGCGCGTGAGCGCGCTCGCGAGCGCGAGGATCGGGCGGCTGCCGGCGATCACCATCACCGCGAACACGAACATCGGCTCGGTGAGGTCGCGGTCGTCGAGGTAGGCGATCGCCTCGTGCGGGCCGGCGATCGCCATCATCCCGGCCACCAGCGCCATCGCCCACAGGCCGAAGGAGACCTCGACCTCGCCCAGCAGGTGGAAGATGCCCGCGTGCGCGGGCCGCGCGTGCGCGAGCCGCTCGAAGAAGCGCGTCGAGAACGTGTGCACGAGCGCCACGACGAAGAGCGCCGCGCCGAGCGCCTGGATCGCGGTGGGGCTCGTCATGCGCCGGGAATCCCGTTCACGACGAGCAGCGCCACGATGAGCGCCACGGCGATGGCGATGAGCTCCAGGATGTCGAGCGGCCTGCGGGTCATGCCCCCAACATAGCGCCGCGCCGCGTCCGTGGAAATCCGCGCGGGCGCGTAAGGGCCTGCCCTTACGCCGGGCCGTGGACGATGCGGATCAACTGCGCGAGGTTCGTCGCGCCGAGCTTGGCCATGATGCGCGCCTTGTGCACTTCCACCGTGCGCGGGCTGATCGCGAGGCGCTCGGCGACCTCCACGTTGTGCAGCCCCTCGGCGAGGAGCAGCACCACCTCGCGCTCGCGTTCGGTGAGCCGCGCGAGCTGCGATTCGCGCCGGCCGGCCTCCCCCTCGCGCGAGACGCGCTCGCGCTCGCGCGCGAAGGCGGCCTCCACCGCCGCCACCGGGCCTTCCTCGTCGAAGGGCTTCTCGAGGAAGTCCACGGCATCGGAGCGGAAGGCGGCGCGCGCGCTCGCCACGTCGCCGTGCGCGGTGACGATCACGACCGGGAGCCGCACGCCGCGCCGCGCGAGCTCGCGCTGCAGCTCGAGGCCGTCCATCCCGGGCATGCGGATGTCGGCGACGAGGCAGCCCCTCCACTCGGGACGCAGCGCCGCGAGGAAATCCTCGGCGCTGCCGAAGGTGGCGGTGCGATAGCCGCGCAGGCTGAGCAGCAGCGAGAGCGAGTCGCGCACGGCCGGATCGTCGTCGACGATGTAGACGGCGAGGTCCTCAGCCATGGCCCGCCTCGACCGGCACCGTGAAGCAGAAGAGCCCGCGCGGGCCCGGCTCCGCCCACAGGCGGCCGCCGTGGGCCTCGACGATGGCGCGGCTGATCGCCAGTCCCATCCCCATGCCGCTCGCGCGCGACGTCTCGAAGGGCTCGAAGATGCGCTCCGCTTCCGCCTCCGGTACGCCGGCCCCCGTGTCGCGCACGCAGGCGCGAAGCTCCCCGTGCCCCGCCCTCGCGATCTCCACCGCCACGCGCCGCGGGGCGCTTCCCGAGGCGGCCGCGTCCATCGCGTTCGCCACGAGGTTGCGCAGCACGATCTCGATCTGCGTCTCGTCGGCGAGCACCGCCGGGAGCGAGGCGCCGGCTTCGAGCGTGAGCGCGATGTCGAGGGAATCGGCGCGGGCGCGCAGGCCCTCGACGACGCGTGCCGCCGCGGCGGGCAGCGCCACCGGGGCGAGCCGCGTCGTGCCGCTGCGGAAGAAGTCGCGCAGCCGCCTCACCACTTCGGAGGCGCGCGTCGATTCGGTGACGAGCTTGCCGAGCGTGTCGAGGAGCAGCGCGCGGTCGGGCGCGGGCGCCTCGGCGATCATGCGGCCCGCGCGGGCGTAGCTCGCCACCGCCGTGAGCGGCTGGTTCAGCTCGTGCGCGAGCGCCGCCGCCATCTCGCCCGCCGCCGCGAGGCGCAGCGTGCTGCGCAGCTCCGCTTCCGCGCGCCGGCGCTCGTCGACCGTCACGCCGAGGAAGAGGCCCGTCACCGTGAGCGCGATGAGGAGCGCCTGGAACTCGAACACCGTGAGCGCCTGGTAGCCCGCGAGCTCGCCCGTCGCGATCACCGCTCCCTGCACCACCACGGCGGCCGCGCTCGCGCCCACCATGCCGAAGCGCGTCGCGACGAGGATGAGCGGCAGGAAGAGCACGTAGAAGAGCTTCACCTGCTCGCTGGCGGGGCTCATGAAGACGAGCGCGACCGCGGCCGCCGTGGCGAGCGCGTAGCCGGCGATCTCGCGCGTGGCGAGCATGCCGCGCAGCTCCGCGCGCCGCACCGGCCGCGAGAGCATCAGCACGATGGGCAGCGTCACCAGCACGCCCACGGCATCGCCGATCCAGAAGCGCATGAGCGCCGTGAAGGGCTCCTCGAGCGGTCCCACGGCGCTCGCGAGCAGCGCGGCGATGTAGAGGATGCCCGTGGCGAGCGCGCCGGCGGCGACGACCGCGACGAGGCGGATCGCGTCGCGGCGCGAGTCGAGCTCGGGGCGCACCGCGTAGCGGCCGGTGAGCGCGCGCGCGATCGCGGCGTAGCAGAGCGCCAGCACCGCGCCGATCACGAGCGTGGCGGGCCATCCCGCGTGCGCGCCCCGCACCAGCCATTCGGAGAGCACGGCGGCGAGG
>DASUXK010000430.1:0-3766 GCA_036377935.1 Usitatibacter sp. | reverse complement strand
AGGTCGATGGGCGCCGCGGCGGGGGCGGTCGCGGCGGCGGTGCGGGGGGCCATGCCTCCACTCTACTTCCAGATCTGGACAGACGTCAATGGATTGTCCGACTACGGACAAGCGCGCCGCCTGGAATCGGATCAGCCCGGCACGCGATCCCGGGAGGCGGCCTGGGGCGGCGTGCGCAGGTCGGCGGTCCAGCGCCCGGCGGCACGCGCTTCCGCCTCGTGCCCCGGCTCGCGCCACGGCTCCGCGAGCGCCTCCACCTGCCAGGCCTGCAGGGCGGGGCGCTCGAGCATGCGCGTGGCGTACGCGGCCGCGGGCGCGGGGAGCGCGAGGCCGTAGGTCTGCACGCGCAGCACCACCGGGGCGTAGAACGCGTCCACGGCGGTGAACGAGGCGCCGGCGAGGAACGGGCCGCCGAAGCGCTCCAGGCCCTCGGTCCACAGCTCGCCCACGCGGGCGATGTCGCGTTCGAGGTCGCGCGGCACGTCGGCGAGTCGCACGCGGATGCCGCAGTTCATCGTGCAGCTGCGCCGCAGCGCGTGGAAGCCGGAATGCATCTCGGCCGCGGCCGAGCGCGCCCAGGCGCGCGCGGCGCGGTCGGCGGGCCACACCTCGGGATGGCGCTCGGCGAGGTATTCGACGACGGCGAGCGAATCCCAGACGATCGCCTCCCCGTCGTGCAGGCACGGCACGCAGCCGGTGGGCGAGAAGCGCCGGAACCGGGCCCAGCTCGATCCGCTCTCGAAGGTCTCGAGCCGCTCCTCGAACGGGATGCCCAGCTCGCGCAGCAGGATCCACGGCCGCAGCGACCACGACGAGTAGTTCTTGTTGGCGATGTAGAGCCGGTACATGGTCACTCCGCGGCGGCGTGGGCGACGACGGGATGCGGCCCGGCGGCGTGCGCATCGCGCGCGGCGACCGCCACGATGGCGAGCACCGCCGCGAGCAGCAGCAGCGGGGCGAGCTCGTCCAGCCATTGCGCGAGGCGCGGGGACCCGGGCGCGCGGCGCCGGGAGAGGGGACGGGATGATAAGATCGTTGCCATTTCGTTGCCTCGGTTCGTTGCGTCGAGGAGGCCACTTTAAGAGGGATGGTGCAGTGCGACAATCGAATTGTTTTCCCGCGAACTGTGAGCTTTTCTAACAATTCGAGGGGCTGACCTGGCGAAGCCCGCGCGACTGCCCGCGATGCAGGCCCTGCGCGCCTTCGAGGCGACCGCGCGCACCGGAAGCCTCACGCGCGCCGCCGAGGCGTTGAGCCTCACGCACGGCGCCGTGAGCCACCAGATCAAGGCGCTCGAGGGCGAGCTGGGCGTCGCGCTCCTCGAGCGCGCGGGCCGCGGCGTGCGGCTCACCGACGAGGGCGAGCGCTTCGCCGCGCGCGTGCGCGTGGCGCTGGCCGAGCTCGGCGAGGCGGTGCGCGAGCTCTCCGATCGCCGCAACCCGCGGCAGTTGCGCATCACGGTGCTGCCCTCGTTCGCCGCGCGCTGGCTGCTGCCGCGCATCGGCCGCTTCATGGCCGCGCACCGCGAGATCGACGTGGACGTGCGCGCGGCCAACGCGCTCGCCGATTTCAAGCGCGACGACCTCGACGTCGGCATCCGCCACGGGTTCGGCGAGTGGCCCGGCCTCGTGGTCGAGAAGCTGATGGACGACACGTACTTCCCCGTGTGCAGCCCGCGCATCGCCGGCGGCGTGCCGAAGCATCCGCGCGACCTCGCGCGCTACACGCTGCTGCGCTCCGAGGGGGAGATGTGGAAGCCGTGGTTCGAGGCGGCGGGGCTCGACCGGGAGGAGCCCTCGCGCGGCCCGATCTTCAGCGACTCGTCGCACACGCTGCACGCCGCGGTCGAGGGCCAGGGCATCGCGCTCGCGCGGGTCTCGCTCCTCGGCAACGACCTCGCCACCGGCGCGCTGGTGCGGCCCTTCGCGATCGAGATCGCCTCGGCGAAGAGCCACTACCTCGTCTATCCGCCGCGCCTGCGCGATGCGCCGAAGGTGCGCCTCTTCCGCGAATGGCTCCTCGAAGAGCTCGCGAAGGACCGCGAGCTCAACCGGCTGCTAGATCGATCCACGCCGGCGCGTGGTCGCTCGGCTTCTCCCGGCCGCGGTGCTCGCGATCGACCCCGGCCGCGCGCACGCGCGAAGCGAGGCCGGGGCTGAGCAGCAGGAAGTCCATGCGGAAGCCGGCATCGCGGCGGAAGGCGTTCGCGTTCACCCAGAAGGTGTAGACGCGCTCCCCGGGATGGAGATGGCGCGTGGCGTCGATCCATCCCTGCGCGAGGAGCCGGCGGTACGCCTCGCGCGCCTGCGGCTGCATCACCGCGTCCTCGCGCCACGGCCAGGGGTTGTAGATGTCGAAGTCGGTCGGCACGACGTTGAAGTCGCCGGCGAGCACCACGGGGCGATCGCCTTTCAGCAGCGTCGACGCGTGGGCCTGGAGGCGCTCGAACCAGGAGAGCTTGTAGTCGAAGCGCGGGCCGGGCTGCGGATTGCCGTTCGGAAGGTACACCGACGCGACGACGAGCTCGCCCACCTGCGCCTCGAGATAACGCGCCTCGACATCGCCCGGATCGCCGGGAAGCCCGCGCCGGATCTCCTTCGGCTTCCCGTCCCGCGCGAGGATCGCGACCCCGTGATGCGCGCGCTGCCCGTGCCACACCGCCGGATAGCCCGCGCGCTCCAGCGCCGCCCCCGGGAAGCGGTCGTCGCTCGTCTTGATCTCCTGCAGGCAGGCGACGTCGGGCCGCGTTTCCGCGAGCCATTCGAGCAGCCGCGGGAGCCGCCCGTTCACCCCGTTCACGTTGTACGTGGCGATCTTCACGCCCGTGTGAACGGCGCACGCCCGGGTTGGTTCCGGGCGCGTGGGCTCAGCCTCGCGCCATGATCATCCAGCCGATGCCGAAGCGGTCCTTCAGCATGCCGAAGCAGGGCGAGAAGAAGGTCTTCTGCAGCGGGCTGCGCACCTCGCCGCCGCCTTCGAGCAGCGCATCGTAGACGCGCCTGGCCTCGGCCGGGTCCTCGACCGTCATCGCGAGCGAGAAGCTCTGGTATCCGGGCTCGCGCTGCACGTGGCCGTCGGAGGCGTTGATGCGCGACTCCCCGATGGTGAAGCTCGAATGCATGATCTTGCTCCGGCCGCCCGGCGGCAGCATCTGCTCGGGGATGGGCTCGGGGCTGTCGCTGTAGCGCATCATCATCTCGACCTTCGCGCCGGCGGCCTTCGTGTAGAAGGCGATCGCCTCCTCGGTGCGGCCTTCGAAGAAGATGTAGGGCTCGATCTTCATTTCGCTCCTCACTTGTTGTTCTGCGCGAGCTCGCGCAACCGTTCTTCCTGCTCGCGCAGCTCCGGCGTGAGCTCCTCGCCGAAATCCTCGGCCTCGAAGATCTGGCGGATCTCGATCTCGCACTCCTGCCCCGGATGCGGGCTCGGGCAGCGCGCGAGCCACTGCATCGCCTCCTCGCGCGACTTCACCTTCCAGATCCAGAAGCCCGCGACCAGCTCCTTGGTCTCCGGGAACGGGCCGTCGACGACGGTGCGCTTGCCGTCCTTCGTGAACTTCATGCGCGCGCCCTTCGAGCTCGGCTGCAGCCCTTCGCCCGCCTGCATCACGCCCGCCTTCACCAGCTCCTCGTTGTAGCGGCCCATCTCGGCGAGCAGCTTCTCGTCGGGCATCACGCCGGCCTCGGAATCCTTCGTCGCTTTCACCATGACCATGAATCTCATGTCCGACTCCTTTTCGTTGCGGGGATGTTCAGGGGGACTTGCG
>DASUXK010000429.1:0-9366 GCA_036377935.1 Usitatibacter sp. | reverse complement strand
ACGATCGTCCCCCCGGAGTACCGCGGCCTCTTCGAGGCGAGCCCGCTCGCGCGGTTCTCGGACCGGCTGCGCGACCTCCTCCTCGCCGGCGGCGCGCTGCAATGGAGCGACGCCATCCCCACGCTCGTGAGCGTGGCCGTGCTCGCGGCCGGCCTCGCGTTCTTCGCGCGGATCTCGCCGCACTTCGAGGATTTCCTGTGATCGCCCAGGCCGCGGCCGCGCTCTCCGAGGGGAACGCGCTGCGCGCCGCCGGGCGCCTTCCCGAGGCGGCCGACGCATACCGCCGCGCCATCGCGCTCGCGCCGCAGCAGGGCGCGGGCTACTACAACCTGGGTATCGCGTTGCGCCAGGCGCGGGATCTTCGCGGGGCCGCGCTCGCCTTTCGCGAGGCGGCGCGCCGCGACCCGGCCGATTTCGACGCGGTGCAGAACGCGGTCGATACGGTCGCGATCGCCGTGCGCGCCGGCGATCCCCCTCTCTTCGCGCGCGACGCGCCGGCAGCCGATGTCGATGGGGAGGGCGTCTCGATCGTCGTGTGCAGCGTCGATGACGCGAGGCTCGCGGCGACGCGCGCGAATTTCGGCGCGGCGCTGGGCGGGATGGCGAACGAGATCGTGGCGATCCGCGATGCCCGCTCGCTCGCCGAGGGCTACAACCGGGGCCTCGCCGCCGCGCGCTACCCGATCGCGGTCCTCGCGCACGACGACGTGGAGCTCCTCTCGCCGCGGCCCTTCCACGCTCTCGCGCGTGCCCTGCGCGACCACGACCTCGTGGGCCTCGCCGGGAGCCGCCGCGTGACCGGCCCCGCGGTGGCCTGGTCCGGGCATCCGCACCTCCATGGATGGATCGCATACCCGGCGGCGGAAGGCTGGGATGCCACGGTCTTCAGCCTCGAGGCGGGCATCCTGGGCGGCGTGCAGGCGCTCGATGGAATGCTCATCGCCGGCCGGCGCGATGCGATGCGCGCGATCGGCTTCGACGCGCACACCTTCGACGGATTCCATTTCTACGACCTCGACTTCTGCCATCGCGCGCACCTCGCGGGGCTGCGGCTCGCCGTCACCACGGAGGTGAGCGCGGTGCACGCGAGCGAGGGCCGCTTCGACGACGAATGGCGCCGCTATGCCGAGCGCTTCCGCGCCAAGTTCCCGGCGCTCGACCGGCCCGCCGGAGCGCATCATTCGTACGCCGTGCGCCTGGGCTCCCGGGAGCAGGTCCTGCGGCATTACGAGGAGCTGCGCGGATTGGCGGCCGCGGCATGATCGCCGGGACCGAGCTCGCGCGGCTCGAGCGCGTCACGAAGGACTACCCGAAGGTCGCGACGGGCGGAGATCGCCTGCGCACGCTGCTCTCGCTCCTGGTGCGGCGCAGCGACATCCCGCATTTCCGCGCCCTGGACGCGGTGGATCTCGAGGTGCGCGCCGGACAATCGATCGGCATCGTGGGCGAGAACGGCGCCGGGAAATCCACGCTGCTCAAGATCATCGCGGGCGTCGTGCGGCCCACGGCCGGAAGCGTCCGCCTGAACGGCCGGGTCGGCGCGCTCCTCGAGCTGGGCAGCGGCTTCCATCCCGAGTACACCGGGCGCGAGAACATCCACCTGTCCAGCGCGCTCATGGGGCGCTCGCGGCGCGAGACGCGCGGCCAGATCGACTCGATCATCGAGTTCGCCGACATCGGCGAGCACATCGACGAGCCGATCAAGCACTATTCCTCCGGGATGGTGGTGCGCCTGGGCTTCGCGGTGGCGACCGCGATGAGGCCCGACCTGCTGATCACCGACGAAGTCCTCGCCGTGGGCGACGCGGCCTTCCAGAAGAAATGCATCTCGTGGCTGGAGGGCTACCTTTCCGACGGCGGCACGCTCCTTCTCTGCTCCCACAGCATGTACCACATCCAGACTCTCTGCACCCGCGCGGTGTGGATCCACCAGGGCCGCGTGCGCATGGACGGCGCGAGCTTCGACGTCACCCGCGAGTACATGACGTACCAGGAAGAGAAGGGCGCCGCCGCCCCCGGCGCGAAGCGCGCGGCCTCGGCGGAAGTCGCGCGCGTGCTCGAAGCGTGGACCGAGGACGCCTCCGGCGCGCCGCGCGAGAGCTTCCGCCGGGGCGAGACGGTGGTCGTGCAGGGCATCGCGAGCGATCCCGCGGACGAGGCGCCGTCGCTGCTCTTCGGGATCGTCCGTGCCGACGGCACGCCGGTCTTCGGTTCCCATTCGCAGGATGCGGGCTTCCGCCCCGCGCGCACCGCGACCGGCCGCTTCGCCTTCGCGATCCGCTTTCCCGAGATCGCGCTGCTGCCGGGCAAGTACCACGTGCGCCTGCATACGCTCGATCCGCAGGGGCTGCGCCTCTTCGACACGCTCGAGACCGATTTCGTCGTGACCGGCGAGACGCGCGACTACGGCATCGTGGGCCTCCCGCACCAATGGCTCGCCGGCAGCGGAGTCGCCGCGGCCAAGGGCGCTGCCGTGCCCGCCCTGGGAGACCGCGCATGACGCCGGTGCCCGAGGCGGTGCAGGCGCGGGAGCTGCACAAGCGCGGCGACCTCGCGCAGGCGATCGAGGGCTATGGACGAGCCCTGGAGAAGCAGCCCGAGGCCGTGGACGTCTGGCACCTGAAGGCCATGGCCGAGCACCAGGCCGGCCGGCTCGAGGCGGCGCGCGCGAGCATCGCGCGCGCGATCGCCATCGGCGGCGCCCGGCCGGTCTTCCTCATGCTGGAGGGAGGCGTGCTGCACGACATGGGCGACCTCGCCGGCGCCGCCGCGCGCTTCGCGAGGGCGGCCCTCGACAAGCCCGAGTGGGCCGCGCCGCACCTGGAGCTCGGGCGCGTGCGCCTCGACCAGGGCCGGCCCGACGAAGCCCTGCGCGAGCTCCAGGCCGCGGTGAACCTCGATCCGAAGCACGTGCGCGGATGGAACAACCTCGGCATCGCGCTGCAATCGCTCGACCGCCTCGACGATGCGCTGCGCGCGTTCAACCACGCGCTCGCCATCGATGCCCGCTATCCGCTCGCGCACTTCAACGTCGCGCGCATCCACAACCTGCGCGGGGATTCCGTGCGGGCGCTCGAGCATGCCGAGCACGCGCTGCGGGCGAACGACCGGCACGTGGAGGCGTGGCTCCTCGTGGGCGACATCCATCGCCGCAACCGCGACACGGCGAAGGCGCTCGCCGCGTACTCCGCGGCGGTGCGCGCGGACCCGGCGGACCTGAACGCGCGCCTCGCGCTCGCCGAGCTCATCGCCGAGGCCGGCGGCGTGGACGAGGCGCGCGGCGAATATGCGCGCATCTGGCAGCGGGCGCCGGGAAACATCAAGGCCGCGCTCGCCACGAACCTGCTGCTGCCGCAGGTCTATTCCAGCGTGGCGCACCTGGATGCGGCGCGGGCGTTGTACGCGGAAGGCCTGGAGAGGCTGCACGAGGCGGCGGACCACCTGGACCTCCCGGGGCCGCAGGCGCTCGGCGCCGCGGCGTGGACGAACTTCTACCTCGCCTACCAGGGCCGCGAGGACCGCGAGCTGCAGGCGCGCTACGGCGCGTTCCAGCGCCGCCTCGTGGAGCGGGCGGCGCCGGAGCTGCTGCGGCCGCGCTCGCGCCGTGCGCCGGGCAAGCGCATCCGCGTGGGCTTCGCGAGCCACTTCTTCTTCAACTGCACCGCCGGGCGCTACTTCATGTCGTGGGTGACGCGCCTGGACCGCGAGCGCTTCGAATCGGTCGTGTACTACACGAACAAGTGGGTGGCCGACGATACGCGGACGATCGCCGCGGCGGCGTCGCGCTTCCGCCACCTGCCGGGACGACCCGTGCACACGCTGGCGCGGGAGATCGCGGGCGACGATCTCGACATCCTCGTGTACCCGGAGCTCGGCATGCATCCCGAGACGTTCCTGCTCGCCGCCATGCGCCTCGCGCCGGTGCAGTGCGCGGGATGGGGCCATCCGGACACCACGGGACAGGCGGAGATCGACTGGTTCATCTCCTGCGGCGAGATGGAGCCCGCGGACGCGCAGGAGCACTACACGGAGAAGCTCGCGCTCCTGCCGGGCCTGGGCACCCGCTACACCGTTCCGAAGGCCGACGAAGGCGGCACGCGCGCCGATTTCGGCCTTCCCGAGGATCGCACGCTCTACCTCGTTCCGCAGTCGCTCTTCAAGATCCATCCGGACAACGACGATCTCATCGCCCGGGTGCTCGCGCGCGATCCGCAGGGGATCGCGGTGCTCTTCGCGTCGCACCACGAGAAGCTCACCGAGACCTTCGCCACGCGCCTCGCGGCGAGCTTCGAGAGGCACGGGCTGGACATCCACGAGCGCACGCGTTTCCTCGCGCCGTTCATGCCGCACGGGCGCTACCTGCAGCTCAACCGCGTCTGCGACCTGATGCTCGACACGCTGCATTGGTCCGGCGGCAACACCTCCCTCGACGCGCTCTCGAGCGGGCTGCCGGTGGTGACCCTCCCGGGCCGGCTCATGCGCGGGCGGCAGAGCCAGGCGATGCTGCGCATCGTCGATGCCGGCGAGCTCGTGGCGCGCGACGTCGAGGAGTACCTCGGGATCGCGGAGCGCCTCGGGCGCGACGCCGGCTATCGCGCGGCCATCGCGGCGCGCATCCGGGCGAACCTCGGCCACCTCTTCGAGCGCGACGAGCCGGTGCGCGCGCTCGAGGATTTCCTGGAGCGCGCGGCGCGCGAGGGCTAGGCGAGCTTCCAGCCGTGCGTGGCGAAGAAGCGCCACGCGCTGCGCACGAACCACGCGACGTGGCGCGGTCCCTTGCGCGCCGCCTCGCCCCCGTGGTGCACGATGCGCGCCGCGGGGATCCAGGCGACCGCGGCCTCGCGCCCCGCGCGCAGGCTGAGGTCGTAGTCCTCGAAGTACATGAAGAAGCGCGGATCGAAGCCGCCGAGGCGGCGGAAGAGCGCCGTGCGCATCAGCATGAAGCAGCCGCTCGCGAGGGGCACCGCTGCCGCCTCGCCGCGGTCCACGACGTCGCGCATCTCGTAGTCGGCGAGCGCGCGCGCGAAGCGGCGCTTGAGGATGCGCGGCGCGAAGCCGCGCAGGAAGAGCAGCCACACCGAGGGATAGCGCTTGCACAGGTACTGCCGGGCGCCGTCGTCGCCGTACGCGTCGGGCGCGACGAGCCCCAGCCGCGGATCGTCGGCGAAGGCGCGCAGCGATGCCGCCAACGCTTCGCGATCGACCTCGACATCGGGATTCATCACCAGGTGGAAGTCCGAAGCGAGCTTGCCCACGACGAGGTTGTTGGCGCGCCCGTACCCGACGTTGCCCTGCCCGCCGAGGAGCTCCACGGCGCCCGCCTCGCGCGGCCACGCGGTTTCGAGCACCTCGCGCAGCGCGCCGCGCTCTTCCTCGGGCCCGTTGTCGACGATGTCGAGCGTCATCGATCCGAGCGCGCCGGCCTCGCGTGCCCGCACGACGGCCGCGCCCAGCGAGGCGAGGGCGCGCGCGAGGAGCGCCCGGTGCGGCCGGTAGGTGACGATGGTGGCGGAGAGCGAGGGCGCGGTCATGGCGCCCCGAGGGTATCCGGCCCGGCGCCGCTCCTCAAGGCGCTAGAACGGCTGGCGCGTGATGGGCTCGCTGCCCGAAGCGCCGTTCACCGTATAGCTCCACGTGCCGTTGCTCGCGTCGGTGAAGCGCAGCGTCCCCGTCCCGACCTGCGTCGGCGCGAAGCCCTGGAACGGCGCGTCGAACGCGGAGCCCGAGGCGCTGTAGAGCGGGCCGGTGTAGGTGGACGAGGACGTCCAGGTGCCCGAGGGCATGAAGTACCACGTGCGCTTGCCGCTCGTGTCGTAGGTGTACCAGACCGCGAAGATCACGTGCGAGGCATGCTGCGTGATGTTGAGCCCCCAGCCCGATTCGGCCGGGTTCCACCAGAGATCCGTGAAATCGGCGAAGGGCGCGTTCGTGGGGCTCAGGTATTTCGCGAGCGCCGGATACGCCTGGTCGAAGCGCGAGAAGAGATCCATGCCGACGCGGTTCGAGCACGAAGCGGCGCCGCCCCACAGCGCGCCGCGCACGACGTAGCCCGAGGCCGACGGCGTGAAGATCGCGCTCCCGCTGCTGCCCGCTTCCGTGGTGCCGGAGCTCCACTGGACGCCGATGTAGCGGTTCACGCCCGAGGACGCGGGCGGCACGGTGGGCGTGGTGAAGCCCAGCACGCTGCCCTGCGACACCTTCTTCAGGTCGCCTTGCGGATGGTGGAAATCGGTCACCGCCGTGCCGACCGGGACCGGGTTCGCGTCCCAGCCGGCGAAGTACGCGCTGGCGGGCGGCGTGCCGTTCAGGCGCAGGAAGAGCACGTCGCTCGTCGCGTCGTTGAAGATGTACGTCGCTCCCGACGGAAGCTCGCGGTAGCTCGCGCCCAAAGCGCTGCCGCCGCACGTGCTCGCCTCGAAGAACCAGAGCGTATCGAGCGTGCCGGCCACCTGCTGCATCTGGCCCGGCGTCTTGTACGGGGCCTGCTCGTTGTCGAAGCAGTGGTTCGCCGAGAGGAACCACGGCACCTGCGTGGACTTGTCCGCGTCGTTGAGGAGCGTGCCGGTGCACAGGCCGACGAGGCTTCCGTCGTTGAACACCATTTGCGCCACGGAGGCGCTGGCGTTGCGGAAGGCGGCGTCGCCGCCCGAGGCGGAGCAGGCGACATCCACGTTGCAGGAGCCCGCGCTGCCGATGTCCTGGCTGGTCTTCTCGAAGCGGCTGGAGGGCCCCGAGAAGAGGTGCGAGACGGCCACCGCGCGCATGGGGAGCGAGGGCGCATCCACTCCTTCGGGGACGAAGACCTCGACCGTCTGCGTCTCGCCCTCCGTGACCGGGGACCACCAGGGCGACGTGCGATCCGGGATGTCCGCGACGCGGACCGGGCCCACGAGATGCGCGGGATCCCCGGACCCGAAGAACACCATCTCGACATTGCCCGGAACGCCCGCGAGATCGAGCGAGACGCGCAGCGCCTGGGCGTCGGGCGAGGCGACCGCCATCTGCGCGGCGTGCCCGCCTTCCACGGGGATCCACGCCAGCTCCGCGGCCGAGGGAAGGCGCGGCGTGGCATCCTGCGCGCGCACCACGCCGATGACGACCCGCTTGGGCTTGCCGGCGAGGCGGCTGCCCGCGTTCGCGCGGCGGACGAGGGCGAGCTCGCGCGCCTGCACGGGAGCGAGCCGCGCCGAGGCCCGCAGGGCCGGGTGCGCCTCCACCCGCGCCTCGATGCGCAGCTCGGGCGCGGCCTGCGCCTTCGGCGCCTGGACGGGCTCCCCGGGGACGATGGGAAGCGCGGCGAGCGCCGGAAGGGCGGCGGCGAGGAGGGCGGCGGCCATGCGCCGCAGCCAGCGGAAGGAACGGTTTTGCATCGGTGGATCTTGCGGGGGAAGCCCGGTCATTCTACCGGTGCGACCCGGCATTTTCGGACGCGGTTCCTGCCTTCAACGCGCCGGGGGGGCCGGGGGATGACCGGCCGGGCGCATCCGCGCCGCGGCCTCCAGCACCGGCGCGAGCCCGATCGCCTGCATGCAGCGCGGCTCGGCGCACTCCGCGGTCGAGCGGCCGCAGCGGCGCACCCACGGCAGCTCCCGGCGAAACAGCACCCGCTGGTCGCGGCAGGGGAAGGGCTCGACGCCGACCGCCTCCCAGGGCATGTCGCGCCAGAAGCGCCCGCGGCCGCAGATCGGCGCCGAGCCGGGCCCGAAGAGCGCCACGGTGGGCGTCGCGGTGACGCGCCCGAGGTGCGCGACGCCGGTGTCGGGCGCGACGAGGAGCGCGGCCCCGGCGAGCAGGTGCCAGAGCTGCGCGAGGTCGGCGCGGCCCGCGAGGCTGCGGAAGCGCCGCGAAGGATCGCATGCCTCCACCAGCGGCTCCTCGCCGGGGCCGGCGCTCCAGACCGGCTCCAGCCCGTCGTGCGCGAGGGCCTCGGCGAGCGCGAGCCAGCGTTCCGGAAGCCAGCGCTTGAGCGGCGTGCTCGCGCCCACGTGCAGCACCGCGTAGCGTCCGGAAGGCCGCTCGAAGGGCGCGGCCGGCGGGGCGGGCCAGTCGGCCGCGCAGTAGGGCGGCGCGTCCTCGCCGTCGAGCAGGTCCGCCACCATGTCGCCCCATGCGCGCGGCTCGGCCGCGTAGGGCCGGCTCTCGTCCACGAACCAGCTCTTGGAGGCGGGCCGGTCCCCCGCATGCGCGACGATGCGCCGCGCGCGCAGCGCCGCCGCGAGCCAGCTGTAGCGGTTGTCGCCCACGACGAACGCGAGGTCGAAGGGCGGCTCGTCGAGGAGCGCGCGCACGGTGGACGAGCGCGACGGGGTGAAGGCGAGCGTGCGCACGCCGTACGGACGACCGGCGTAGAGCGGCAGGAAGGCGGGACGGGCGAGGAGCGCGATGTCCGCCGCCGGGATCCGCGCGCGGATCTTCGCGAGGAGCGGCGTGAGCATCAGCGTGTCGCCGAGGAGCAGGTTGTGCGCGACCAGCACGCGCCGCGTCCCGCCCCCCGCGCCGGAGCGGCGGCGCGGCGCGTTCGCGAGCGCGCGCGAGACGACGCGCACGCGGGTGGCGAAGCGCTCACCCATGGCGCTCGCCCGCGGCCGCGCGGAAGACTTCGATCATCCGCTCCACCATGCGGTCCTCGCCGAAGCGCGCCAGCGCCCGCTCGCGCGCCGCGCGGGCGAGCGCCTCGCGGCGCGCGGGATCGGCGAGAAGCGCCTCGATCGCGGTGCGCAACCGCTCCACGTCGCCGGGCGGCACCAGCACGCCGGTCTGCCCGTCGGCGACGATCTCGCCGATGCTGCCGATGGGCGTGCTCACGACCGCGAGCCCGCAGGCCATCGCCTGCATCAGCGCCTGCGGCACGCCTTCGTTCGCGTACGAGGGCAGGCAGAAGAGGTCGAACGCCTGCATCCACGGCACGACGTCGGCCTGGTTGCCGGCGAAGCGCACGCGCCCGGCGAGCGGCAGCTCCGCGGCGAGCGCTTCGAGCGCCTCGCGCTGCGGCCCGTCGCCCACGATCACGAGCTGCGCGTCGCGCGCGGCGAGCGCCGCCATCGCGCGCAGCAGGTGGCGATGGCCCTTCCAGCTGCGCAGCGTCGCGACGATGCCGACGATCGGCGCATCGGCCGCAAGCCCGAGGCGCCCGCGCGCCGCCGCGCGATCGCCCGGCGCATAGCGCGCGAGGTCGATGCCCGTGGGAATCGAGACCACGCGCGCGGGATCGGCGCCCGTCTCCTCGATCACCTGCGCGCGCAGCCGCTCGCCGGTGGTCACGATACGGCGGGTGGCGCGCGCATAGAGCCAGCGTGTCGCGATGTTGCGCGGCACGGGCGCGGAGATATGGCGTGTGCGCACGATGGGGGGCGCGCCCACGGTGCA
>DASUXK010000428.1:0-4174 GCA_036377935.1 Usitatibacter sp. | reverse complement strand
GAGCGGGCGCTGCGCCCGTGGCTGCGCCGCGCCGGATGATTCCGACGCGCGGGCGCGAGCGGCGACGACATTGCGTCGCGCCCGCCCGACGCGCTGCTCCGCTGCGACTAGCGGTCGCCCCGCGGCGACGCGCACGGCTTTCTTCGAAGGCTTGCACGATGGGTTCATGCCCGCCGCTCCATCGATCGCCCTTCGAACGCGCCCCGCGCTCGCCGCGCTCTTCGCGCTCGCCCTCGCCTCGCCCGGCGCGGGAGCGACGGTCCTCTACAAGTCGATATCGCCTACCGGGGTGGTGCAGTTCTCCGACACGCCGCCCGAGAACGGCGTGGTGGTCGAGCAGCGCCTGGTGATCTCCGACGCGCAGGGGGCCGGCGGGGCGCCGATGGAGCTGGAGATGGTGCCGCTCACCGCGTTCATGAATCCGCTCGGCCTGCCCGCCGACGGCATCGCGCCCGACGACGCGATCGCGCAGGCGAACGCCCAGGTCGACCTCGCCGAGCACCAGCTCGCCCTCGCGCGCAACGACACGTGGGATCGCCGCGAGGGGCTGCGCCTCGCCAATCCCCGGCGCGGCCGGGGCGACGACGAGCGCATCGCCTTCTACGAGCGCAACCTCGCCGTCGCGCGCGCGAAGCTCCTCGCGCTCCTCGGGAAGCCGACGATGCGCGAGCCCGGCGCGCCCTACGTCGTCGCCGGCAGCCTGCGCCCCATCGCCACCCCGAAACCGGGGACAGACCACATTTTCCTAAGCGCGAAACAATAGGCCCCAGCGCCGGGCAACCCGCGCGACTCGTCTCGTCCTTTGATAAATGTGGTCTGTCCCCGGTTTCGGGGTCAGGCGAGGCGGCCGTCGGCGAGGTGCAGGCGCCGGTCCATGCGGGCGGCGAGCTCGGGATCGTGCGTCACCATGACGAAGGCGGCGTCGTGGCGGCGGTTGAGGTCGAGGATCAGCTCGAAGACGCGCGCGGCGGTCTGCCGATCGAGGTTGCCGGTCGGCTCGTCGGCCAGCACGCATGCGGGCTCGGTGACGAGCGCGCGCGCCACGGCCACCCGCTGGCGCTCGCCGCCCGAAAGCTCGCCCGGGCGATGCGCCACGCGATGGCCGAGCCCCACCTCTTCGAGCATCGCGACCGCCCGCGCGCGGCACTCTTCCCACGGCATGCGGCGGATCACGAGCGGCATCGCGACGTTCTCGAGCGCGGAGAACTCCGGCAGCAGGTGGTGGAACTGGTAGACGAAGCCGAGCGCGCGGTTGCGAAGCCGTCCCTGCTGCGCCGGACCCAGGGCGAGCAGGTCCTCGCCGAGAAGCATGACGCTCCCCGCCGTCGGCCGGTCGAGCCCGCCGAGGACGTGCAGCAGCGTGCTCTTGCCCGACCCCGACGCGCCCACGATCGCGATCGATTCCCCGCGGCGGATGTCGAGGTCCACGCCCTCCAGCACGCTCACCGCGACCTCGCCCACGCCGTAGGTCTTCTCCAGGCCCCGGCAGGAAAGCACCGCCTCACTCATAGCGCAGCGCCTCCGCCGGATTCACGCGCGAGGCGCGCCAGCTCGGGTAGATCGTCGCGACGAACGAGAGGACGAGCGACACCAGCGCCACCGAGATCACGTCGCGCCAGGCCAGGTCCGAGGGCAGCTCGCTGATGTAGTACACCTCGCTCGACAGGATGTGGAAGTGGAAGGTGCGCTCGATGAAGGGCACCACCACGTCGATGTTCTTCGCGAGGAGGATGCCCGCGATCACGCCGATCGCGGTGCCGATCACGCCGATGATCGCGCCCTGCACCACGAAGATCTTCATGATGCTCGCCGGCGCCGCGCCCAGCGTCCGGAGGATCGCGATGTCCGGCTGCTTGTCGGTCACCGCCATGACGAGCGTGGAGACGAGGTTGAACGCCGCCACGGCGATGATGAGCGTGAGGATGATGAACATCATCCGCTTCTCGATCTGGATCGCGCGGAAGTAGTTCGCGTTCTGCTTCGTCCAGTCGGTCACGAAGAGGTCGCCGCCCAGCGAGCGCGAGAGCATCGCCGCCACCTCGGGAGCCCGGTCGATGTCGCGCACCTTGAGCCGCACGCCGCTCACGTTCCCGCCGAGGCGGTAGAGCACCTGGGCGTCGTGCATGTCGATCAACGCGAGCGCGTTGTCGTACTCGTTGTGGTCGAGGCGGAAGATGCCGACCACCGTGAACTGCTTCAATCGCGGAAGGAGCCCCGCCGGCGTCACCTGCCCTTCGGGGGAGATCAGCGTCACGCGGTCGCCCACGCCGAGCGCGAGCCCGCGCGCGATGCCCACGCCGATCACGATGCCGAACTCGCCGGGCTTGAGATCCGCGAGCCGCCCGTCGACCATGTGCTGCGCGAAATCCGCCACGGTGTCCTCGAGCTCCGGAACCACGCCGCGCACGTAGACGCCGCGCACCGCCCCGCCCGTGGAAAGCAGCCCCTGCCCCATCACGTAGGGGGCGGCGGCGGTGACCTCGGGGTTTTTCCGCGCGCCGTCCGCCACCCGCCGCCAGTCGGGGATTCCGGACTCGGGGCCGAGGACCTGCACGTGGGCGGCGGCGCCCAGGATGCGCGCGCGAATCTCCTTCTCGAAGCCGTTCATCACCGACATGACGGTCACGAGCGCCGCGATGCCGAGCGCGATGCCCGCCATGGAGATCATGGAGATGAAGGAGACGAATTGCGTGCGGCGCTTGGCGCGGGTATAGCGCAGGCCGACGAAAAGCTCGAAGGATCGCGGCAAGGGAAGTGGGATAATCGCAGGGTCGGGCCCGCGCATTATCTCAGCAATCGCGCCCCGCCCGCCCCCATGCCGCTCGACCTCCTCGTCCCCGACCTCCTGCCGCCGCCCGATGCGCCCGAGGCGCTCCGCGAAGCGCGCCTGCCCGCGCTCGAGCGCTGGCTCGTGCGCGCCGATCTGGAGCGCTCGAATGCGGTGGGGGCCGAGCGCTGGCTCGCGGAGCGTTTCGGGCTTGCGTCCCCGGCGCCCTACGCCGCGATCGCGCTGGCCGGCGAGGAGGCGCCGCGCCCGGGCGCATGGCTGCGCGCCGACCCCGTGCACCTGCGCATCGAGCGCGACTCGGTCGTGGTGCACGACGCCTCGGTGCTCGATCTCGACCGCGACGAGGCGCGGGCGCTGGCGGCGTCCCTGCAGGCGCATTTCGCGGCCGACGGGTTGCGCTTCCACGCGCCTGCCGCCGATCGCTGGTACGTCGAGGTGCCCGAGGGCGAGCTGCCGAGCACCGTCGCGCTCGAGGACGTGCGCGGGCGCGACGCGTTCGGGCGCCTTCCGCAAGGCGGCGGGCGCATCAACTGGCACTCGGCGATCACCGAAGCGCAGATGGTGCTCGCTTCCCACGCCGTGAACGCGCGCCGCGAGGAAACCGGAATGCCCGCGGTGAACGGCGTGTGGTTCTGGGGCGAAGGCCGCACGCCCGATCCGCTCGAGGCGCGCTACGCGCTGGTGAAGGCGGCCGGCCCCTTCGCCCGCGGGCTGGCGCGGCTTTCCGGCGCGGAGGTGCAGGCGCCGCCCGCGAGCCTCGAGGACGTGGACCTCGTCCCGGAGGGCCGCTCGGCGCTCGTCGTGCTCGACGATCTCGTCGCGCCGCTGCATCGCGTGGACCTCGCGGCGTGGAAGCGCGCCGCCGATGCGCTCGACGAGCGCTGGTTCCAGGATCTCGGCCGCGCCATCGAGCGCTTCGGCTCGGTGCGCCTCGTGCTGCCGCGCGCGAACGACACGCTGGTCGCGCACCTCGGCCCCGCGGCGCGCCGGCGCTGGCTGCGGCGCAGAAAGCCCCTCGCCTCCCATGCCTGAGATCGTCGAGCGCCCGGTGGACGAGGGTGCGCGCGCCCGGCTGGTGGCGGCGGGCTGCGACGCGCGGCTCGCGCGCCTGTTCGCCGCGCGCGGCGTCGCTTCGTTCGACGAGCTCGCCACCGCCTTCAAGTCGCTCGCGGCGCCCGAAGGCCTCTCGCACGTGGACGATGCCGCGCGGCTCCTCGCCGATGCGATCGCGAAGGGCGAGCGGCTGCTCATCGTGGCCGACTACGATGCGGACGGCGCCACGGCATGCGCGGTGGGCGTGAAGGCGCTGCGAGCCTGCGGCGCGACCGTCGACTACCTCGTGCCCAATCGCTTCGAGCACGGCTACGGGCTCACGCCGGAGATCGT
>DASUXK010000427.1:0-2934 GCA_036377935.1 Usitatibacter sp. | reverse complement strand
AGGTCGATGGGTTTCATTCGAAGCTCCGGGAGAGCCTTCGAGTTTACCCTCAGCCCGGCGGCCTCCCAACCCTCATCCCGACCCTCTGCCATTGAATCGCCCCGACAAGTGGGGGACCCCCGCGAAGAGCGAGTGCTTCAGCGCAGCCCGTCGTTGAATTTCGCAAGGGCCGCCGCGCCCGGGCAGAGCTCGCGCTCGCCGAGCTGGTTGAGCGGCTGCGCGACGGTGTTGAGGTGCGCATGCAGGTCGTGGGCGTCGGGCTCCACGTAGAGGAGCCCCGTCACGATCTCGCCTTGCGCGTAGCGCGACTGCACGTACTCCATCGCGGCGATGCGGTCGGAAGGGTCGTAGCCCTCCTCGAGCTTGCGAAGGCGCAGCACCGAGCCGTCGTGCTGCCGCACTTCCTGCACGGTCCCCGGCGCGTAGTCCGCGGTGATCTCGCGGTGCACGGTGATCACGTCGAGGCGGTTCACCGCCTCGTTGTGCTCGCGCACGTACTCGTAGCTCTTGGTCGAGCCCTCGTGGTTGTTGAACGCCACGCAGGGCGAGATCACGTCGATGAAGGCGGCACCCCCGTGCGTGAGCGCCCCCTTGATGAGCGGCACGAGCTGCGCCTTGTCGCCGGAGAAGCTCCTCGCCACGTAGGTGGCGCCGAGCTGGAGGGCGAGCGAGACGAGGTCGATGCCCTCGTCGGTGTTCACCGCGCCGCGCTTCGCCTTCGACCCGCGGTCGGCAGTGGCCGAAAACTGGCCCTTCGTGAGCCCGTAGACGCCGTTGTTCTCGACGATGTAGCACATGTTCACGCCGCGCCGCATGACGTGGGCGAACTGCCCCAGGCCGATCGACGCGGAATCGCCATCGCCGGAGACGCCGAGATAGATGAGGTCGCGGTTGGCGAGGTTCGCCCCGGTGAGCACCGAGGGCATGCGGCCGTGCACGCTGTTGAAGCCGTGGGACTGGCCGAGGAAGTAGGTCGGCGTCTTGGACGAGCAGCCGATCCCGGAGAGCTTCGCCACGCGATGCGGCTGGATCGAGAGCTCCCAGCACGCCTGGATGATCGCCGCGCTGATCGAATCGTGCCCGCAGCCCGCGCAGAGCGTCGAGATCGCGCCCTCGTAGTCGCGCCGGGTGAGCCCCAGCTCGTTCTTCGGCAGCTCCGGGTGGTGCAGCTTCGGTTTCGCGAGATACGTCATCGAGTGACTCCAGCCAGGGGCGAGGGATCGAGCGCGGCCTTTCGCATCAATCCGCCGCGGCGGTCTTCTTCAACGGGGCGACGTTGAAGGCCGAAAGGCGCGAAGCGATCGCGGAGTGGATGAAGCGCGCGGTGATGGGCGTGCCGTCGTAGTGCAGCACCGGCGTGAGCTTCTCGGAAGGCAGCATCGCCTCGGCCACGAGGAGCGTGCGAAGCTGCCCGTCGCGGTTCTGCTCGACGACGAACACGTGGTCGTGGGAGCCGACGAAATCCACCACCTCGTCGTGGAACGGGAAGGCGCGCACGCGCAGCGCATCCACGGGCATCCCCTCCGCCTCGAGGAGCACCAGCGCCTCGTCCATGGCGGGCGCCGTGGAGCCGTAATAGACCACGCCGAAGCGCGAGCCCTTCGCCGAGCGGCGCACGACCGGCTTCGGCACGTAGTCCTTCGCGGTCTCGAACTTCTTCAGCAGCCGCTGCATGTTGTCGACGTACGCGCTTCCCTCCTCCGTGTAGCGGGCATACCGGTCGCGGCTGGTCCCGCGCGTGAAGAAGGCGCCGCGCTTCGGGTGCGTGCCGGGATAGGTGCGATAGGCGATGCCATCGGCATCGAGGTCGAGGTAGCGCCCGAAGCGCTTGCCCGCCTCGAGGTCCTCGTACGAGAGCACCTTGCCGCGGTCGTAGCGCGCGTTGTCGTCCCACGCGAGCGGCTCGCACAGCCGCTCGTTCATGCCGATGTCGAGGTCGAGCATCACGAAGACCGGCGTCTGCAGCCGCTCGGCGAGGTCGAAGGCCTGCGCCGACATCTCGAAGCCCTCCTTCGCGTCCTCCGGAAAGAGCAGCACGTGCTTGGTGTCGCCGTGGGAGGCGTAGGCGCAGGAAAGCACGTCCGCCTGCTGCGTGCGCGTGGGCATCCCGGTCGAGGGGCCGGCGCGCTGCACGTCGATGATCACCGCGGGAATCTCGGCGAAGTACGCGAGGCCGATGAACTCCTGCATGAGCGAGACGCCGGGCCCCGAGGTGCAGGTGAAGGAGCGCGCGCCGTTCCAGCCGGCGCCGATGACGATGCCGATGGAGGCGAGCTCGTCCTCGGCCTGCACGATCGCGTAGCGCGCCTTGCCGGTGTCCGGGTCGGTGCGGTACTTGCGGCAATGGCGCGCGAACGCCTCCGCGAGCGAGGACGATGGCGTGATCGGATACCACGCGCAGACCGTGGCGCCGCCGTAGACGCAGCCCAGCGCCGCGGCGCTGTTGCCCTCGAGGAAGACGCGCTTGCCCACCTTGTCGCTGCGGGCCACCCTGAGCCCGATGGCGGGCAGGTGCTCGCGCGCGTAGTCACGCCCCATGTGCAGGGCCTTGATGTTGGGCTCGAGGAGCTTCTCCTTGCCCTTGTACTGCTCGCCGATCAGCTTCTCGACGGCGGCGAGGTCCAGGCCGAGCAGCGCCGAGAGCGCGCCCACGTAGACGATGTTCTTGAAGAGCTGGCGCTCGCGGGGAATCGACCAGGCGGCGTTGCAGATCCCGGTGAGCGGCATGCCGACCACCTGCACGTCCTCGCGGAAGCGCGAAGGAGGAAGCGCCTTGGTCGAGTCGTAGAAGAGGTAGCCGCCCGGCTCGATCTCGGCGACGTCCTTCTCCCATGTCTGCGGGTTCATCGCGACCATCAGGTCCACGCCGCCGCGGCGTCCCAGCCAGCCGTCCTCGGAGACCCGCACCTCGTACCACGTGGGCAGGCCCTGGAT
>DASUXK010000426.1:0-3149 GCA_036377935.1 Usitatibacter sp. | reverse complement strand
TCGCCCATGCGGATCGCGACGTCGTAGCCCTCGCCGATCAGGTCCACGAAGCGCGCGGAGAGGTCGATCTCGAGGCGCACCGCCGGATGCTTCGCGGCGAACCGGGCGAGCATCGGCGCGAGGATCAGGTTGCCGAGGTCGCCGGGCATCGTGACGCGCAGCCGCCCGCTGGGCTGCACCTGCCGGTTCGCCGCGAGCGATGCGGCGGCCTCGACGTCCTCCGCCACGTGCCGCGCGTGCTCGAGCACCGCCGCGCCGAATTCGGTGAGGACGAGCTTGCGGGTCGTGCGCTGCAGCAGCCGCTCGCCGAGCCGCGCCTCGAGCGCGCTCACGCGGCGCGAGATCGTCGACTTCGGCACGCCGAGGCGCTCGGCCGCGCGCGAGAAGCTGCCCAGCTCGGCCACGCGGGCGAAGAGCAGCAGGTCGTTGGGCTCGAGGGCGGGTGTTCGCATGGGCGTCGGGGCGAGCGTTCCAGGAATGGAACAATGTTATCCATTATAAGGGCTTCCGGACCGCTGCCGGAACCCCTACATTGACTCCATCAACCCGAATCGATGGAGGAACCCGTGAACGTCCTGCAGATCAAGTCCAGCGCGCGGCGCGACGCCTCGCAGTCCTCGCGCCTCGCCGACCGCATCGTCCAGCGCCTTCGCGAAGCCGCGCCCGAAGCCCGTGTCGCCGTGCGCGACCTCGGCGCCGAGCCCCATCCCGTGCTCGACGAGGCCGCGCTCGGCGCGCTCTTCACCCCCGCCGACCGGCGCACGACGGAGCAGTCGGCGCGCGTCGCGCTCGACGACGCGCTCATCGAGCAGGTGCGCGCGGCCGACGTGCTCGTGCTGGGCGTGCCGATGTACAACTTCGGCGTGCCGGTGCAGCTCAAGAACTGGATCGACGCCATCTCGCGCGCCGGCGCGACGTTCCGCTACACGGAGCGGGGGCCGGAAGGGCTCCTGAAGGGAAAGACCGTCTACGTGGCGCTCGCCCGCGGCGGGCTCTACCGCGGCACGGCCGCCGATACGCAGGTACCCTACCTGAAGACGGTGCTGGGTTTCCTCGGGATGACGGACGTGCGCTTCGTCTACGCCGAGGGTCTCAACCTGGGGGACGAGGCCCAGCGGCAGGGGATCGCCTCGGCCCTGCAGCAGATCGAGGAAGCCGTCGCAGCCTGAAGCCGCGGCGCCCATGAGGAGAATCGCAATGACCACGACGACGACAACCGATGCAGTCACCCGCTCCCGCGCGATCGAGCGCGTGCAGGCGGGCATTCCCACTTCCGACGGCGCGGGCGTGAAGCTCACGCGCGTGCTCACCCAGCCGCTGCAGCGAAGGCTGGATCCCTTCCTCATGCTCGATGCGTTCGGCACCGACAATCCCGAGGACTACATCGCGGGATTCCCGGACCATCCGCACCGCGGCTTCGAGACGGTGACGTACATGATCGCGGGCCGCATGCGCCATCGCGACAGCGCGGGCCACGAGGGCCTGCTTCAGAACGGCGGCGTGCAGTGGATGACCGCCGGGCGCGGCGTCGTGCACTCCGAGCTTCCCGAGCAGGAGGAAGGGCGCATGGAAGGCTTCCAGCTCTGGCTGAACCTCCCGGCCCGCGAGAAGATGCGCGCGCCGTGGTACCGCGACTTCCAGGCCGCGGAGATTCCCGAGCTCACCACGCCCGAGGGCGTGAAGGCGCGCGTGATCGCGGGCGAGAGCCACGGCGTGAAGGGCGCGATGCAGCGCGAGACGACGGAGCCGCTCTATCTCGACCTCGAGATCCCCGCGGGCGCGTCCTTCGCGCAGCCGGTTCCCGCGAGCCACAACGCGTTCGTGTACGTGTACCGCGGCGCGCTGGAGATCGAGGGAACGGCCGTGCCGGCGCAGCGCCTGGCGATCCTCGCCGACGCGGCCGGGGCGGATGGCGTCGTGCTTCGCGCCACCGAGCCCGCGCGCGCGCTCCTCATCGCGGGCAAGCCGCTGCGCGAGCCGATCGCGCAGTACGGTCCGTTCGTCATGAACACCGAGGGCGAGATCCGCCGCGCGATCCTCGACTTCCAGGCCGGCCTCTTCACCTCCGCCTGATCGAGCTCGCGGGGCGTCGTTACTCCTGGCGCGCGGAGCTCGCCGACGGCGCGTGGCCGCCTGGAACATCCCCGACGACCTCGGGTAGGCGCGTTCCTACAGCCTCGTCGGCGCATCTCGACGGCGCGAGCCGTTTCTTTCCGATAGTGACGGGGAGCGTGCGCCTTTAATCTTGACCGGAATGCTGCAACCGGCCCCGCACGCTCCGACTCCGACTCGTGACGGGAAAGCCCTCTCGCGAGGGCCCCCTTTCCTTGGAACCGATCGACGTCCATGAGCTCACGCGCGCCTTCTTCCGCAAGCCCCGCCACGGGGCCGCGCTGGCTTGCCCAGCTCCGGCAGGTCCGCTCCGAAGCGCAGCTCCTCAAGGTCTGCCGCCGGTACGTGGGTTCGATCCGCCGCGCGGAGCTGGCCGCCCTGCCGCTCGCCTGCCGGCCGATTCCGCTCGAGGATGCGAGCGACCTCTCGGCCTACGCCCTGCAGCTGGTGCGCTATCGCTGCGAGGTGGACGAGGCGGCCGAGCTCGTGCTGCGCATGGCCGCGTTCTTCGCGCACGCGAACATGCGGATGGCGCAGATCCTGCGGCAGATGAACGAATCGGCCGAGGCCGACCGCATCCTCGCGCGCATCGGCCCTTCCCGCTCCGACGACTCCGCGCCGGAATCGCCACCCTCCTCGGGAGGCGCCACTCCCGGCGTAGGCGCGGATTCCGAATGACCCGCCCTTACCGTTGCCCGCGATTCCCGAAGCATGAGTACCTTGTCCCTTTTCACGTATCACGTCTGGTGCCGCACCGAGGAGGTCGCGCCGGACCAGCACCTCGTCACCGTGGTCGCCGTGCCGGTCCCGCCGGTCGACGGCGGCGATGCGACTTCCGAGAGCCGCTTGTTCATCTCCTCGGAGCTCGCGACGACCGAAGGCGAGCGCATGGTCGCTTCGATGACCCGGCGGCTCGTCGCGGACGGGCACACGGTGGGCCAGGTGACCGTCGTCTCGGCGGACCGCGCATGATCTGATCGGCGTCGCGGGCGACCGCGACGATGCGCGCGGCCCACGGTCTCACGGCATTCCGGGCG
>DASUXK010000425.1:0-3818 GCA_036377935.1 Usitatibacter sp. | reverse complement strand
TCGTCATCGTGCGCGAGAACAACGAGGGCTTCCAGCCCGATCGCAACATGCTGGCGGGCTCGGGCGAGTTCCGCCCCAACGACGACATCACGCTCTCGGTGCGCGTCATCACGCGCAAGGCGAGCTACCGGGTGGCCAAGGCGGCGCTCGAGCTCGCGCGGCAGAGGCGCAAGCACATGACCTTCGTGCACAAGGACACGGTGTTCAAGCTGGGCTGCGGCATGTTCGTGGAGGAATGCCGGCGCGCGGCCGCCGAGTATCCCGACGTGCGCGTGGACGACGTGATCGTGGACACCTTCGCCATGCGCCTCGTGCGCGACCCGCAGAGCTTCGACGTGGTGGTGACGACCAACATGTTCGGCGACATCCTCTCCGACGAGGCGGCGGGGCTCGTGGGCGGGCTCGGCATGGCGCCGGGCCTTTGCATCGGCGAGGGCCGCATCGCCATGGCCCAGGCGACCCACGGCTCCGCGCCCGACATCGCCGGACGCTGCATCGCCAATCCGTACGCGATGATCGAATCGACGCGCATGCTCCTCGAGTGGCTCGGGCACGACCGGGGCGTGCCGCGAGCGGTGGCAGCCGCGGAGGCGATGTCGCGCGCGACCACCGCCGCGCTCGCCGACCCCGCCGCCCGGACGGGCGACATCCGCGGCAGCGGCACCACCTCGACCTTCACCGAGGCGATCGTGCGCGCGATCGAGGGCGGCTGACGCTTTTCGCCTTCGGCCCTGGATTCGAGCCGGAAACACGGAGGGCCACGGAGAACACGGAGAAAACCGGGGCGAGTCGTTCTGAGCCCGCCGATCGTTCCATCCCAAGGGTCGCGATCGCCGTTGCGCGTGGAGGAAACCGCGGTTCATTCCGCGGCGCTTTTCTCCGGTTCGGCTTTCTCCGCTTCTTCCGGCGGCGGCGTCGCGGCCGCGATGCGCGCGATCGCCGCATCCTCGTCGGCGCAGGCGGCATCGACGATCTCGACCGGCAGGCTCTTCGTGGGCTTCACGCCCATGTCCCGCAGCATCTCGGCCTGGCGGATCACGTTGCCGCGCCCGGTCGCGAGCTTGGCGTGGGCGCCCTCGTATGCTTTTTGCGCCTGCGCGAGGCGCTGGCCCACCGCGGCGAGATCCTCCACGAAGCCGCACAGCTTGTCGTAGAGCTCGGCGCCGCGCTTGGCGATGTCCTGCGCGTTCGTCTTCTGCGCTTCCTGCCGCCACAGGTGCGCGACGGTCCGCACGACGAAGAGCAGCGTCGACGGGCTCACCAGCAGCACGTTCTGGCGATACGCATCCATGAAGAGCTGGTCGTCGTTCGTCACCGCCACCATGAAGGCCGGCTCGATGGGGACGAACGCGAGCACGAAGTCGAGCGACTTCAGGCCGTAGAGCGTCTCGTACTGGCGCGCGGAAAGGCCGCGGACGTGGCTGCGCACCGAATCGAGGTGCTGGCGCAGGTGCACGGCGCGCTCGGCCTCGGAGCCCGCCGAGGCGAGCCGCTCGTAGGCGGTGAGCGAGACCTTGGAATCGACGACGAGCCGGCGCTCCTCCGGCAGATGGATGACGACATCGGGCTGCGCGCGCGAGCCATCCTCGCGCACCTCGCTCGACTGCACGACGTACTCGAAGCCCTTGCGCAGGCCCGATTCCTCGAGGATGCGCTCGAGGATGAGCTCGCCCCAGTTGCCCTGCGCCTTCGACGAGCCCTTGAGGGCCGAGGTGAGGTTCTTCGCCTCCTGGCTGAGCGTCTGGTTGAGCTCCACCAGCTGCTGCACCTGGCCCGCGAGCGCGGAGCGGTCCTTCGCCTCCTGGACGTAGACCTCCTCCACCTTCGAGCGGAAGTCGTTGAGCCGGCTCTTCAGCGGCTCGAGGATCTGGCCGAGGCTCGCCTCGTTCTCCTGCCTGAAGCGCTGGGTCTTCTCTTCGAGGATGTCGTTGGCGAGCGTCTTGAACCGGTTCGAGAGCTCTTCCCTGGCGGCGACGAGGAACTCCGTGCGCGTGCGAAGCTCGTTGAGCTCGGCCTTCAGCGCAGCGGCTTCGTTTCCCGCGGCCTCGCCCGCCTTTCGCGCCGCGGCGAGCTCGGCGGCCAGGCGCTCCGACGACTCCCGCTCGGACTTCAGGCGCTCTTCGAGGCGCGCGATCTCCACGGCCGCCGCCGACTCGGCCTGCGCCACCGCGGCGGCGAGCGCCGCGGCGCGCCGCCCGGAGGCGAGGAGCCACGAAACCACGGCGCCCACGGCGACGCCGACCGATACCGCTGCGAGGAGAAGCCACGTATCCATCTTTCCACCTGGAAGCTTCCGGCACTGGCCTGCCCGGACCTGACCGCATTGTGGCATGCGGGTAGCTCACCCGGTGACCCTGTGCGGAGCTAAGATCGGCGCATGCCCGAGCTGCCGGATGTCGCGGTCTACATCGAGGCCCTCGAGCCGCGCATCGTCGGCCAGCCCCTCGAGCGCGTGAAGCTCGCGAGCCCCTTCGTGCTGCGCTCCTTCGATCCGCCGCTCGAAGCCGCGAACGGCCGCGTCGTGCGCGGGCTCGCACGGATCGGCAAGCGCATCGTGCTCGACCTCGGCGATGGGCTCTTCGCGGTGATCCACCTCATGATCGCCGGCCGCCTGCATTGGCGCGGCGCGGGCGAGAAGCGCCGGCCGCAGGGCATCGTCGCGAGCTTCGAGTTCCCGAACGGGACGCTGCACTTCACCGAGGCCGGCACGCGCAAGCGCGCCTCGCTCACCCTCGTGCGGGGGGAAGAGGCGCTCGCCGCGCTGGATCCGGGCGGCATCGAGCCCCTCGCCTCGGGCTTCGAGACGTTCGATGCGGCCCTGCGCAGGGAGAGCCACACGCTCAAGAGGGCGCTCACCGATCCGCGGCTCTTCAGCGGCATCGGCAACGCGTATTCGGACGAGATCCTGCACGCCGCGCGGCTCTCGCCCCTCAGGCTCACCCGTTCGCTGACCGACGAGGAAGCGCGGCGCCTGCACAAGGCCGTGCGCGAGACGCTGGCGAGCTGGACCGATGTCCTGCGCGCCGACGCGAACGGGAAATTCCCCGAGAAGGTGACCGCGTTTCGCGAAGGGATGGCCGTGCACGGCCGCTACAAGCAGCCCTGCCCCGCCTGCGGCTCGCCCGTGCAGCGCATCGTCTACGCCGAGAACGAGTGCAACTACTGCGCGACCTGCCAGACCGGCGGCAAGCTCCTCGCCGACCGCTCCCTCTCGCGCCTGCTCAAGGACGACTGGCCCAGGACCATCGACGACCTTTGACGAAAACCGGGGACAGACCACATTTTCCTAAGTGCGAAACGGTCGGCCCAGTCCATTACGTCCAATCACCTAGGCCGTTTCACACTTAGGAAAATGTGGTCTGTCCCCGGTTTTCTAGGCTTTCGGGACGGTCTTCTCGAACGAGGGGCGCTTCGCGATGCCCTCGTACCAGGCGGCGATCTTCGGGCGGCTGGCGCGCCAGGGGCGATCGGCGTAGCGGAAGTCGAGGTAGCCGAGCGCGCAGGCGGCGGAGATCGTGCCGATGGTGAGGCCTTCGAGATCGCCCGCGTTGCGCTCGAGGAAATCGAGCGCCTGGTCCACCTTCACGAGCTGGGCCTCGGTCCACGCCTTCCAGCGCAGCTCCGGGGGACGCACGTTGTTCTCGTAGCGCGCGAGCACCGCCGCGTCGAGGATGCCGTCGGCCAGCGCGTGCAGGCGCAGCGCCTTCCAGCGCGCATCGCCTTGCGTGGGGAAGAGATGCGGCCCACGCGAAAGCGAGTCGACGTACTCGCAGATGACGATGGAGTCGAAGAGCACGAAGCCGTCGCCGCGGTCGAGT